>NZ_JBFBDW010000010.1:91998-193184 GCF_040683455.1 Kitasatospora sp. NPDC093679 | reverse complement strand
AGCTACCTCGCCGGCCTCCATCTTCGCGCCTCGATGATCTGGATAGACGACCTCGTACGACCGCCCAACTGATCACAACATCACACAAGCCCTAGCACCAGGATGAGCACGTACGCCGGGTAGAGCGGGTCGCCGTCGCGGCGAGCGGACTCCAGGAAGGTCTTGGCCTCCTCGACGGACCACGGCTTACGAGCGGTCCGTCGAGGGGCCCGGAGCTTCACCGGAGCAGCGAGATTCTTCGTGATCAGCTCCTCGGCCATCGCGTTGGTCAACGCCGACCGGAGAGTGTTGCGGGCATCCCGAACGGTCCGTGAGGAGAGCTGCTGAACGAGGCGCTGCCTTCCGAGTCGCAGCGGGAGGACAAGCGGCCGCCCGGTGTGTGCGGCGAGCCGCGGATGTTCACCAACGCGATCAAGGACGGCGCGGACCCGAAGAACATCGACCTGGTGACAGTCAACCCCAAGGGCAAGAAGTTCAAGATGTGCGAGAACTGCGGAAGCCGGGTGCCCGGCTTCGGAGGCGAGGTCCTGACCGGATGACCAACACCCACGAGCGCGCGGGCGTTCCAGCGCTTCGGGCGGCTCTTGCCGACACGGCACGGATCGAGATCCACCCGCTCGATGTGGCGGACGCCTGCCGGCAGTACGACGAGGACGGCTACGAGGTCACCGACCGGCTCCGGGAATTCCTCGCGGCCTGGGGCGAGCTCACCGTGACCCGGAAGTTCCGGGAGCGGGACGTGGTCCTCACCACCGCGGTCGAGCCGACCCTGGAATCCGCCCACGCGACACCGAGGAACCTGGGCATCTTCGCCAGACGCCTCGGCCAGGAGGTCGCCCTCGTCGGCACCGCCTTCGTCACCGAGGAAGCCGTCCTCCTGGCGGAGAACGGCGACATCCTGCTCGTTGGCGATGTCGGGTTCCAGCGGGTGGCCAACGGCTTCGACGAGGCGATCCGCCGCCTCGTCGCAGCCGACTACGACACCACCTTCTTCTGGCCCGACCCGCCGAAGGCCCCCGACGACCCGGGCGACACGCCGTGAGGCGACGCATGACGTAGTACCGGACGTGCAGAAGGCTGCCGGCAGGCCCTCGACTGCCGGCGTCCGAGCTGCAACCCGGCCGGGCCGGACAGGTGGCGTTCGAACCGGACCCTCGCCCTCGATGTCGAAGGCGGGACGACCGCAGCAGGGGCAGGCTTTACCCGCGAAACCCGACCCGCTGTCAAAGGCCCTTCCGGGACTGCCCGGGAGGGCCTTTGAGCGTTCGTGCGGCGGGGGGAGTCCCGGAGGTGGGTGCGCAGCGGGGAGCGAATCCCTCGGCTCCGGTGGCGGAATCCCGTCCGGTCGTCGACCGGACGGGATCTCTGTTTTCGGTGGCCGGGCCCGAACTGGGCGGGGGTCAGCCGAGGCCGGTCTCGGCCGCGGCGACGAGGGCGAAGCCGTGGTCCTGGGCGGGAGCGCCGCCGCCGATGCCGAGGGCGCCGACGAGCCGTCCGTCGCGGTGCAGAGGGATGCCGCCGGCGAGGAAGAGCAGCGGGCGGTCCAGGGCGGTCGGCAGGGTGTGGAAGACGCCGCCCGGCTGCACCGCCTCGATGAGGTCGGCGGTGGGGGCGTCCAGCTGGAGGGCCGTGTAGGCCTTGCGGGTGCTGGTCTCGCCGGCGATCAGCACGGCCCGGTCGTCGCGGCGGAAGGCCAGCAGGTGGCCGCCGGCGTCCAGCACGGTGGCGGAGATCCGGACGCCCTCGGCCCCGGCGGCCCGGTGGGCGGCGGTGATCAGGCGGTCGGCGTCGGCGGTGGTCAGCGGGTTCATCGGGTGCTCCGGTTCGGTTCGGTGGTGCGGGTGGATTGTGCGCCCGGTGCGGGCGGGGAGGGGCGGACGGTCGGTCAGTGGTGGACCGGCACCCGCGGGTCGGCGGGTGCGGCCACGGTGTCCGGGGCCGCGTTCGGGACCGCGGCGGACCGGCGGTCCAGCGCGGTGGAGAGGACGGCGAGGCCGAGGGCGGCCGCGGCCATCAGCGCACCGACCCAGTTGGGGGCGGTGGCGCCGAAGCCGGCCGAGAGGACGGCGCCGCCGAGCCAGGCGGCGAGGGCGTTGCCGAGGTTGAAGGCGCCGATGTTGACGGCGGAGGCGAGGGTCGGGGCGTCGGCCGTCCGGTCCAGGACGCGCTTCTGCAGCGGCGGGACGGTGGCGAAGCCGAGCGCGCCGATCAGCGGCACGGTCAGGGCGGCCAGCACCTTGTCGTGCGCGGTGAAGGCGAACAGCGCGAGCACGACGGCGAGTGCGCCGAGGGCGGTCATCAGCATCGGCATCAGCCGGCGGTCCGCGTACCGGCCGCCGATCAGGTTGCCGGCGACCATGCCGAGCCCGAACAGGACCAGCAGCCAGGTGACGGAGGACTCCGCGTAGCCGGCGGCGCCGGTCATCATCGGCGCGATGTAGGTGATCGCGGCGAAGACCCCGCCGAAGCCCAGCACGGTCATCAGCATCGCCAGCACGACCTGGACGTTGCGGAAGGCGGCCAGCTCGCGGCGGATCCCCGGCCGGTGCGCGCCGTCCGTGCCGGGCCGCGGGTCGGCCGGGACGAGGGCGGCGATGCCGGCCAGGCCGGCCACCCCGAGCGCGGCGACCAGGGCGAAGGTGGCCCGCCAGCCGACCTGCTGGCCGACCAGGGTGCCGAGCGGGACGCCGACCACGTTGGCGACGGTCAGGCCGGTGAACATCATCGCGATCGCCCCGGCCCGGCGCGCCGGGGCCACCAGGCCCGCCGCGACGATCGACCCGATGCCGAAGAAGGCGCCGTGGGCGAGCGAGGCGGTGATCCGGCCGGCGAGCACCAGGCCGAAGGTGGGGGCGAGGGCGGTGAGCAGGTTGCCGGCGACGAACAGCCCCATCAGCAGCATGAGCATCCGCTTGCGGCTGATCCGGGTGCCGAGGACGGCGAGCAGCGGGGCGCCGACCACCACGCCGAGGGCGTAGCCGGTGGTGAGGAGCCCGGCGGTGGGGACGGAGACGCCGAAGTCCTGGGCCACCTGCGGCAGCAGCCCCATGACCACGAATTCCGTGGTGCCGATGCCGAAGGCGCCGATGGCGAGCGCCAGGAGTGCGAGAGGCATGGGTGGCCCTCCGAATGGTTGCGTGCAGGTCTTACGGGCTTCGACATTAATTGCAGACGCTGATAGTTGCAAACGCGGGCTTTTTCGGAGTTGGACTACCCTGGAACGGACACCGCAGCGAAGGGAGCAGTGGTCCCCCATGACGCGACCCGAACCGGGCCTGGCCCACGGCTGGTGCGCCCTCTCGGCCCTGCACGGCCGGATCGAGACGCACATCGAGCGCGCCCTGCAGGCGGAGCACGCACTGAGCGTGCGCGAGTTCTCCGTCCTGGACGTGCTCAGCGAGCAGCACGACGGCGAGGGCGGCCACTTCCGGATGGCCCAGCTCGCGGACGCCGTCGTGCTCAGCCAGAGCGCCACCACCCGGCTGGTCACCCGCCTGGAGGACCGCGGCCTGCTCGCCCGCTACCTCTGCCCGACCGACCGCCGGGGCATCTACACCGACGTCACCGAGGCCGGGCTCGCCCTGCTGGAGCAGGCCAGGCCCACCAACGACCACGCGCTGCGCGAGGCCCTGGACGCGGCCGGGCGCCGCCCCGAGCTCGCGCCGCTGGTCGCCGCCGTCCGAGGCCTGGAGCAGGCCCAGGCGGCAGCGCAGGCCGTGCAGCCGGCGCAGACGGTGCAGGAGGACGGGGCCGCGGCGCCCGTCCCGGTCGCGGTCGGCTGACCGGGCGGACGGCCCGGGAGCGGCGCAGGGCCCGGCCGCGGCGACGGGGTGTCGCCGGGGCCGGGCCCTGCGCGGTGCTGCCGACCGGGAGGGTCAGCTGCGGTACTGCGGGTGCTGCGGTGCGGGCGCCTGCGGAGGCACCGGGGCCGGTCCGGCGGGCCGGCGCCCGCGCGGGTGGCGGGTGAGGGTGTAGCCCCACACGCCGGCCAGGGCGGCCAGGGCGCCGCCCGCGACCGTCCAGTACCAGCGGGTGTTCCAGCCGGAGAACAGGCCGCTGTACCAGTGCGACTCCGGCTCGGCCGGCGCCGCCACCTCGACCGTGCCCGGCGCCGCCGGGGCGGAGGCCGAGGGTTTGGCACTCGGGGTGGCCGCGGTCGCGTCGGGCGCCGCGGTGGAGCCCGCGTTGACCGGCGGCACCAGCGGGGCCTTCAGCTCGCCGCCCTCCGGCTGGGCGTCGTCCGCCCCGCCCTTGGCGGAGACCTGCAGCTTCACCTGGGCCGCGAGGCCGAGGTCCTGCTGCGGCACGTCCGCCACGGAGAGCCGGACGTAGTAGGTGCCCGGCAGCGGGTCGCCCGACCACGGCTCGGCCCAGGAGCGGATCTGCCGCAGCGCGCAGCTCATCGACACCGAGGCGGTGCCGGTGTCCGCGGTGGCGTTCTGCGGACCGGCGGTGCAGGACTGCCGGCGGCGCAGGCCGTCGAACAGCTCCACCGACCAGGTCTGCGCGCCGTGCCGGTCACCGGACGGCGGCAGCGCCACCGTGACGTGCACGGTGTCGGTCTGGCCCTCGGAGGCGGCGAACGCCCAGTACAGGTAGTCGCCGGTGGAGGCGGACACCGCGGCCGTCCGCCCGGCGGGCAGCGGCGTCGCGGTCAGGAAGGTCGTCCCCGCGGTCGTCACCGGGGCGGTGTCGGCCGAGCCGGACGGCGCCGGCGACGGGGAGGCCGCGGCGGCGGACGGCGCGGCCGCCAGCAGGGCGCCGAGCCCGATCGGCAGCACGGCCGCGGCGCGGACGGCCCGCGAACGCAGCGTCAGGGAACGCATCATCGGTGCACGCATCGTCAGTTCTCCCGCCAGACAGCGATCCGCCAGCGCGCGACCCAGCCGAAGAGCAGGCCGGCCAGCAGGCCCGCGAGGGTCAGCACCAGCAGCAGGATCCAGCCGCGGCCGAGACCCATGGCCGGGCCGTCCGGCGACGGCGAGGCCTTGGCGACGTCCACCGTCAGCTCGACCGGCAGACCGGGTTCGGCCTGCACGCCGGCCTGGGCGGCGAAGGAGTTGCTGACGACCAGGCAGACGACGCCGTCGGTGGCCGCACCCTTGCCGGACGGCGAGGGCGTGGCGTCCTCGTCCGCCGCCGGGGCGGACCAGCGCAGACCGGTGGAGGCGACGTCGGTGCGGCCGCTGCCCGCGTCCGTGCCGCGCACCAGCTCCTGGCCGCGAACGTCGGTGGCCAGCAGCAGCACGCCGTAGTCACGGGCGACCGCCCGGTCCGGGGTGACGCTGACCGAGGCGCGCAGCTCCTCGCCCGCCTTCACCGGCACCCGGTAGACGCGGTGCTCGGAGAACTTCTCGCGGTCGCTGTAGACGCCGGGCCGCAGCACCGGCGCGTTCGGGCAGGCGTCGGCGCCGGCCACCTTGGCGGGCGTCACCCGGTAGGTCTCGCCGGCCCGGGTGACCAACTGCTTGACCTTGTCGGTCAGCTGTTCCTTCGTCCGCACGTCGGTGTAGGTACCGCCGGTGGCGTTGGCGATGCACAGCAGCTGCTGGCGGGTCTTGTCGTCGTGGGCGAGGCCCAGCGTGTCGACCACCAGGTTGATGCCCTGCGAGGCCAGTTCGCGGGCCACCTCGCACGGGTCCGGCGGGGCGCAGGAGTCCTCACCGTCGGTGATCAGCACCACCCGGCGGGTGGTCGGGCCGTTGCCGAGGTCCTGGGCCGCGCCGCGCAGCGCCAGGCCGATCGGCGTCCAGCCGGTCGGACGCAGGGTGGCGACGGCCGTCTTGGCCTCCACCTTGTTCGTCTTCCCGACCGGGTAGAGCTGCTTGGTGTCCTTGCAGCCCTCCGCCTTGTCGTTGCCCGGGTAGGTGGCGCCCAGCGTGCGGATGCCGAACTCGGTCTCCGCGGGCAGGGCGTCGATCACCTCGCCGATGGACTGCTGGGCGACCGAGATCCGGCTCCGGCCCTCGATGTCGGCGGCCCGCATGGAGCCGCTGACGTCGAGGACGAGGTCGACCTTGGGTGCCTCGGTGGTGGCGGCCGTGGTGCCGCCGGGTTCGTCGGCGTACGCCGGGAGGGTGCCGAGCAGCATGCCGGCGGATATCGCCAGTGCTGACAGCAGCCCCGCCGCGCGGGTCGCCGTTCGTCGTCGGGTAGTCGTCACGCGCGCATCCTATGGATCATCAATTCGGTTCTCCCAATGTGCAGGGCCTGTGCGAACCAAGCGGATTGTGCGGATCGGAGCACCGCGGCCCACCGGGTCGGAGCACCGTCTAGGCTTCCGCGGAGGGAGGGGGCGCATGCGGCTCGACGGGGTTGGACGGCGGTACGGCAGGCGCGGGCCGTGGATCCTGCGCGGGGTGGCGCTCGCCGTGGAGGCGGGCGCGCTGGTGCGGATCGGCGGTCCGAACGGCAGCGGCAAGTCCACCCTGCTGCGGATCGCGGCCGGGGTGGAGCGCCCCACGGAGGGCACCGCCGAGCTGCCCGCCCGACGGGCCTACGTGCCCGAACGCTTCCCGCCCGCACTGCCCTTCGACGCCCGCGGCTACCTGCGGCACCTCGGCCGCGTCCGCGGGCTGGACGCGGCGGAGGCCGACCGCAGGGCCGAGCACTGGCTGGAGGCCTTCGGCATCGCGGACCGGGCCGGCACCCCGCTCGCCGAACTCTCCAAGGGCACCTGCCAGAAGGTCGCCGTCGCCCAGGCCCTGCTCGCCGACGCCGACCTGCTGGTGCTCGACGAAGCCTGGACGGGACTCGACCCCGCCGCCCGCGCCCGGCTCGACGAGGCGGCCGCCGACCGGGCCGCCCGCGGCGGACGGGTGCTCTTCGTGGACCACGACCCGGCCCGGCTCGCCGGGCTCACCACCGCCGCGTACGAACTCGACGACGGCGCCCTGCGGCCCGTCGGCACCGGGCCGGCCGGTGGTGCGACCGTGCTGATCGAGGTGGAGACGGCCGGTCCGGGCCCGCTGCCCGAGCGGCTGCCCGGCGCACCCCGCCGCACCGGCCTGCCCGGCGGGGCCGTCCGGCTGGAGGTGGCCGGGGCGCACTCGGACGCCCTGCTGCGCGCCCTGCTCTCGGGCGACCGCGGCGTGCACGTGCGCAGTCTGGTGGCCGTCCCCGGGCCGGCCGCCGACGGGCACGCCCACGACGCGCGGGGCGGTGCCGGACGGGACGCCGAGGACGCGCAGGCCGTTCCCGAGGAGGCCCGGTGACCGCCCTGATCCGCTATCAGCTGGAGCTGCTGCTGCGCTCCCACCGCCTGATGCCGCCCGCGCTCTGCTACGGGGTGCTGATGGTGCTCGGGCTGTCCGGCGGGGACGACCCGCTCGGCGGCCACGCCTGGAGCGCCGGTCTGCTGCTGCCGGTCACCGCCTGGCTGGTGCGCTGCGCGGTGACCGCCGAGCCCGCGGCCGCCCGGGCCTGCCGGGTGGCCGCGGCGGACGCCCGCCGGGTGCACCGGGCCGACCTGCTGGCCGCACTGCTGGCCGCCGCGGTGCTCGCGGCGGCCGGGGCGGCGGCGGTGATCGCCACCGGAGGCCGCTCCGCGGCCGGCCCCGGGCCGGCCCTGCTGGGCGGCCTGGCGGCCACGGCGGTCTGCGTGCTGCTGGGGCTGGCGGTCGGCGCGCTGTGCAACCGACCGGTGATGTCCTCCGGGCCGTTCGGGATCCTGGCGGCGCTCGGCGCGGCGGTGCTGGTGCTGATGGTGCCCTTCGCGCCCGCCCACGTGGTGGTGCGGGCGCTCGTCCGGGCGGCCGAGCACGGCGAGCTCGACCTGACGGGTTCCGTGCTGCCGGCGCTGCTGGCCGCCGCGGTGTTCGCCGCCGGGGCGGTGGCCGCGGCGGCGGAGCTGGCGGCGCGGCGGGGGGAGTGACCGGGCCGGCCCCGTTCCGGCACCGAAAATCGGACACACCGCCACGATCCGCCATAAATATGGCAAATCCTCGTTAGGCTGCGACCACCAGCAGCGGTGCGGCACCGGTCCCGCACGCTCGAGGACTGGAAGGAACCCGCGCGTGAGCAACCTCTTCGCGATCTCCTACCCCGATGTGGCGACCGCCCAGCAGGTCCGGGACACCGCCATCGGCCTGCAGAAGCAGAAGCTGATGGACCTGGAGGACATCGTCGTCGTCGAGCGCCGGCTCGACGGCAAGGTCAAACTGCACCAGGCCGTCAACACCACCGGCATCGGCGCCGCCTCCGGCGCCCTGTGGGGCGGCGTCATCGGCCTGCTCTTCTTCATGCCGTTCCTCGGCGCGGCCGTCGGCGGCGCCACGGGCGCGGCGGTCGGCGCCGCGACCGACACCGGCGTCGACGACAACTTCATGCGCCAGGTCGGCCAGAAGATGGAGCCGGGCTCCGCCGCCCTCTTCATGCTCGTCCGCTCCGCCACCGCGGACAAGGTCGTCCCGCAGTTCGCCCAGTACGGCGGCGAGATCCTGCAGACCTCGCTCAGCGCGGACCAGGAGGAGCACCTCGTCGAGGCGCTCAAGGCGGCGAAGGCGCCCAGCGGCGTCTGACCCCGTCGCGGCCGCCCGCCCGGGCGGCCGCGCTCCGCCCGCCCAAGGACCGGCCGTGGCCACACCCACCACCCCGGCGGCCGCCCCGACCACCGCGCCCCCGGCACCGCCGACCCGCCGCACCACCGAGCTGCTGCTGGTCGTCGGCGCTGTGCTGATCGCGGTGTTCGGCTACATCGAGGTCGGCGCCAACATCGACGGCCGGCCACCGCCCGACGCCGCCTCCTACGGGGCGGCGCTCGGCGCGCTGGCCCTGGTCGCGCACGTCGCGGTGCGCTGGCGGGCCCGGTACGCGGACCCGCTGCTGCTGCCGATCGCCGTGTTGCTCAACGGCATCGGACTGGTCGTCATCTACCGGCTGGACCGGGCCACACCCGGCTCGGCCGCCGCCCCCGCACAGCTGCTCTGGTCCGCCTTCGGGGTGGCGCTCTTCCTCGCCGTGGTCGTCGTGCTGCGCGACCACCGGGTGCTCCAGCGGTACGCCTACATCTGCGCGCTGGCCGCCCTGGTGCTGCTGGTGCTGCCGGTGTTCTTCCCGCCGGTCTACGGCTCCCGGATCTGGATCACCGTCGGCGCGTTCTCGATCCAGCCCGGCGAGTTCGCCAAGGTCCTGCTCGCGGTGTTCTTCGCCGCCTACCTGGCCGCGCACCGCGACGCCCTCGCCCTGACCGGCCGCCGGATCTGGTGGTTCCAGCTGCCCCGCGGCCGGGTGCTCGGCCCGGTGCTGGTGGTCTGGGCGGCCTTCGTCGGCGTCCTGGTGCTGGAGACCGACCTCGGCACCTCGCTGCTGTTCTTCGGCCTTTTCGTGATCATGCTGTACGTGGCGACCGCCCGCAGCGGCTGGATCGCCATCGGGCTGTTCCTCGCCGCGGTCGGGGCGGCGGGCGTCGGCCGGCTCTCCCCGCACGTGCACAGCCGGGTCACCGACTGGCTGGACCCGCTCGGCACGATCGCCGCCGGCCAGGGGCCCAACCAGATCGCCCAGTCGCTGTTCGCGTTCGCCTGGGGCGGTCTGCTCGGCGCCGGCCTCGGCCTCGGCCACTCGATCCTCATCGGGTTCGCCGCCAAGTCCGACTTCATCCTCGCCACGATCGGCGAGGAGCTCGGCCTGACCGGGCTGACCGCCGTCCTGCTGCTCTACGCGCTGCTGGTCTCGCGCGGCTTCGCCACCGGCCTCGCCCTGCGCGACCCGTTTGGGCGGCTGCTGGCGATCGGCCTGGCCGCCATCGTCGGCCTGCAGGTCTTCGTGGTGGCCGGCGGCGTCCTCGCGCTGATCCCGCTGACCGGGATGACGCTGCCCTTCGTCGCCCAGGGCGGGTCCTCCGTCGTCACCAACTGGATCATCGTCGCCCTGCTGGTGCGGATGAGCGACACCGCCCGGCGCCCCCGTCCCGGGGCCCGCCCGTGATGACCCGCGGCGACTCCGCCGCCCGGCCCGGCATCTCCACCACCGGCCGCCGGGCCGGCACCTTCTGCCTGCTGCTGATCGTCGCCCTCGCCGCCCAGGCCACCCGGGTCCAGGTCTTCCAGGCCGACGCCTACAACCACAACAAGGCCAACCAGCGGCTCACCGTCGAACGCTACGACCAGCCGCGCGGCAACATCCTGGTGGCCGGCGAACCGGTCACCGGCTCCACGCCGACCGGCGGCCGCTACGACTACAAGCGGACCTACACCGACGGCCCCGCCTGGGCCGCCGTCACCGGCTACGCCTCCCAGGTCTTCGGCACCACCCAGCTGGAGGGCGTCTACGACGACCTGCTCTCCGGCGCCGACGACCGCCTCTCCGGCTGGGCGGTGTGGGACGCCGTCGCCCGCGGGCAGAACCCCGGCGGCGACGTCCACACCACCCTCGACCCGGCCGCCCAGCGGGCCGCCCTGCGCGGCCTCGGCCGCCAGCAGGGCGCCGTCGTCGCGATCGAACCCGCCACCGGCCGCATCCTCGCCCTCGCCAGCACCCCCTCGTACGACCCGGGAAGCTTCGCCGGCTCCTCCGCCGCCGACCGCGAGGCTTGGACGAAGCTGCGCGCCGACACCGACCAGCCGATGCTCAACCGGGCGCTGCGCCAGATCTACCCGCCCGGCTCCACCTTCAAGGTGGTCACCGCGGCCGCCGCGCTCGCCTCCCGCACGGTCACGGACATCCACGCCCCGACCGGCGCGCCCTACCCGTACGTCATGCAGGGCACCACCACCGAACTGGTCAACGACAGCCGGGCCTGCGACGAGGCCGGCCTGTCGCTCGACGAGGCGATGATCGGCTCCTGCAACAGCACCATGGGCTGGCTCGGCACCCAGGTCGGACTGCAGAAGATGGTGTCCACCGCCCAGTCCTTCGGGTTCAACGACGCCGCCCTCGACGTCCCGGTGCGGGCCGCCCGCTCCAACTTCGACACCAGGATGAACACCTCGCAGGTGGCGCTCTCCTCCATCGGCCAGTACGACACCGCGGCCACCCCGCTGGTCATGGCGATGGTCGCCGCCGGGATCGCCGACAACGGCACCGTCATGCGCCCCCAGCTGGTGGACAAGCTCACCCGCAGCGACGGCACCGTCGTCCAGCTCATGCACCCGCAGACGTACCGGCAGGCGGTCAGCCCGGCCGTCGCCGCGCAGGTCCAGCAGCTGATGGTCGACGTCGTCGAGGAGGGCACCGGCAGCAGGGCGCGGATCCCCGGCGCCGTGGTCGGCGGCAAGACCGGTACCGCCCAGCACGGCACCGGCAACGGCGGCACCCCGTACGCCTGGTTCATCGCCTGGGCCCGCCCGGCGGACTCCGGCGGAGTGCCGCCGGTCGCGGTGGCCGTGGTGGTCGCCGACAGCGAGGCGACCGACGTCACCGGCGGCACCCTGGCCGCCCCCATCGCCCGTTCGGTCCTGCGGGCCGTGCTGGACGGCGGCTGACCTGCCGCCCGCACCGGGCGGGGCCGCCGCGCCCCGCCGACACGCGCTCCGACCGGCCCGCACGGCGCCGAGCCCGGCGTCCCCGCCCCGCCCGCAGGCCGCCCCCGCTGTGGCAGGACGCACACCACCAACCGTCGAGGCACCGGGACACGGACCCGCCCAGCCCCTAACCTCTCTGCCATGGTGAGCCCCCGGATGCCCGACCGGCCCGTGCCCCGGCGCCGTGCGCGCGGGCGCCCCGCCGTCCCCGGCACCGGGACGGCGCCCGCCGCCCGGGTGCCCCGCCCCCGGTCCGTCCGCCGCCCGGCCGCCCGACGGCTGGCCGGCCACCGCGGCGTCCAGTTGCTCGGCTGCGCGATCGCGGCCGGCTGGGCCGCCGCCTTCCCGCTCGTCTCGGACCTGCCCAACCAGGTCTTCTGGGGCACCCTGGCCGGCCCCGCCTACGGCATCGCCGGACTGCTCTGCCTGGTGCTGCCCCGGCGGATCGCCCCGCGCGCCGCCGCCGCGGTGGCGCTGGTCGGTGCGGTGCTGCTGCCGCTGGTGCTGCTCGCCGTGCACGGCCGCCACCAGTCCGAGGTGATGGTGGTCGAACGCTCCGCCCACCTGATGCTGCTCTCCGGCGACCCGTACCTGGCCGCACCCGTCCGGGCCGCCGACTACAACCCGTACCTGCCCACGATGGTCCTCTTCGGCCTGCCGCGGGCGGTGCTCGGCAGCGCCGGGCCGGCGGCGATGCTGCTCGGCGACGCCCGGATCTGGTTCGCGCTGACCTTCCTCGGCTGCATGCTGGGCAGCTGGTGGCTGCTGCGCCCCGCCCACGACCGCGCCCCGCTGCTGCCGCTCGCCGTGCTCACCGCCTCCCCGCTGATCGGGCTGGCCCTCGCGGTCGGCGGCGTCGACCTGCCGCTGATCGGCGTCTGCTGCCTGGCGATGGCCCTTGCCGCCCGCGGCCGCGCCACCGCCGCCGGGGTGGTGCTCGCCCTCGCCTGCACCCTCAAGTGGACGGCCTGGCCGGCGCTGCCGGTGGCCGCCCTGCTGATCTGGCGGCTGTACGGCCGGCTGCCGGCTGCCCGGGCCGCACTGATCGCGGTCGGCGCCTCGGTGGCGGTGGTGCTGCCGTTCGCGCTGCTCGACGGGCAGGAGATGCGCGAGCAGGTCGTCCGCTTCCCGCTCGGCCTGGCCGCCGTGCAGACCCCGGCCGGCAGCCCGCTGCCCGGCAAGGTGCTGGCCGGCCTCGGCCCGACCGGCCACACCATCTCTCTCACCCTGCTCTGCCTGGGCGGCCTCGCCGTGGCGCTCTGGCTGCTGGCCTACCCGCCGACCTCGGCGGTCGCCGCCTGCGACCTGCTGGCGGCCGGCCTGGCGATAGCGTTCGTGCTCGCCCCGGCCGGGCGGTTCGGCTACCTGGCGCTGCCGGCCGTCCTGGTGATCTGGCCCCGACTGGCCTCCCGGACGCTCTCCTGGCGGACGTCGGAGCGGGCCGCGCTGCCGCCGCGCACCGGACTCGTCCAGGTCTGACCCCCGGGCCCGGACGACAGCCAGGACCCCCCGTCCGGCGCGTCCCGCGCTCTGCGCCACGATGATCCAGAACACTCGTGCCGGGACGGCCGGCACCGCAGGGAGGACGGCGGATGGCGCACAGCGACGGACCGGCGGGCACCGACCGCCGGCGCTTCCTCGGACTCGCGGTCGGCGCCGCGGCGGCCGGCGCCGCCGCCACCGCGGGCTGCGCCTCCACGGCCGGCCCCACGCCCCCCGCCGCCACCGGGAGGTCCTCCGCGGCCCGCCCCGCGCCCTCCGCCACCGCGGCCGAGAACGCACTGCCTGGCGACCCGGACTGGCGGATCACCCGGCCGGGCTCCGCCGAGGCGATCGAGGGCTTCGCCGACCGGGTGAGCGTGCTGCCCGGCGAGCCCTTCGGCCTGTACGTCTCCACCACGGTGCCCGGGTTCCGGATCCGCGCCTACCGGATGGGCTGGTACGGCGGCACCCGCGCCCGGCTGGTCTGGCACTCGGACGCGCTGCCCGGCACCCGCCAGCCGGACCCGGAGGTGGACGCGGCCACCCGGCAGGTCCGCGCCGGCTGGCGCCGCACCGCCACCGTGCAGACCCGCGGCTGGCCCGAGGGCAGCTACCTGCTGCGGCTGGACGCCGAGGACGGCTCCGCCCAGCGGTACGTGCCGATCACCGTCCGCTCCCGGGCCGCCGCCGGCCGGACGGTGGTGGTCAACGCCGTCACCACCTGGCAGGCCTACAACGAGTGGGGCGGCCACAACCTCTACAACGGCCCCACCGGCGGCCTGGCCACCCGGTCGCTGCAGGTCACCTTCGACCGGCCCTACCGCTACGCCGACGGCGCCGGACTCTTCCTGGTGTACGAGGCGCCGCTGATCGCCCTCGCCGAGCGGCTCGGCCTGCCGCTGGCGTACACCACCACCGTCGACCTGGCCCGCGACGCCGACCTGCTGCACGGCGCGACCGCGGTGCTCTCGCTCGGCCACGACGAGTACTGGTCGCCCGAACAGCGCGCCCACGTCGCCGCGGCCCGGGACGCCGGCACCAACCTGGCGGTGCTCGGTGCGAACTGCTGCTTCCGCCGGGTCCGCTACGAGCCCTCCGCGCTCGGCCCGGACCGCACGGTGGTCTGCTACAAGGGCGCCTGGCAGGAGGACCCGGGCCGCAGGGCCGGGCACCCCGCGACCAACGACTTCCGGGCCGCGCCGGACGCCGACCCGGAGAGCTCGCTGCTCGGGGTGATCTACGACGGCTACCCGGTGGACGCCCCCTACGTGGTCACCGAACCCGGCCACTGGGTGTTCGCCGGGACGGGGACGAAGGCCGGCGACTCCTTCGCGCACCTGGTCGGCGTCGAGTACGACCGGGTGAACACCGCCTTCCCCACCCCGCGGCCGATCGAGGTCGTCGCGCACTCCCCGGTGGTCTGCGACGGCCGGCGGTCCTTCGCCGACACCGCCTACTGGACGGTCCCGGGCGGGGCCGGGGTGTTCGCCAGCGGCACCATGCGCTGGGTCGAGGCCCTGGACGCCCAGGGCCCCGGCGGGCACGGCAACCACGGCATGGACGGCCGGACGGGCGACCTGGTGCGCCGGGTCACCGAGAACGTCCTCACCGCCTTCGCCGCCGGCCCGGCCGCCCGGACCCACCCGGCCGTGGACAACGTCGCCACCGTTTACGGCTAGACCGAAGCCGCGCCCCCGGAAGGTGCACCACCAGTGGGTGCACCACCCGGGGCGCGGGGAACTGTGCAACCCGCGGTGGTGCACCCGGTCCCCCGGGAGGTCAGCCGCCGTTGCCGATGCGGAGCAGCTTGGCGGCGGCCGGTGCGGCGGCCTGGGAGCCGTGGCCGCCGCCCTCGACCTCGGCGGACACCGCGAGGTTGCCGCGGTAGGCGGTGAACCAGCTGTTCGTCCCCTTGCCGTCGACCTCGGCGGTGCCGGTCTTGGCGTAGACGTCGCTGATCCCGGCCATGGGCTCGCGGGCGGTGCCCTCGGTCACCACGGCCCGCATCAGCGAGCGCAGGTCGGCCAGCACCTTCGGGTCGAGGGTGCGGGAGGCCTTGGCCACGTCCGTCTTGCCCGCCACCAGGACGGGCTGGCGGAAGGTGCCGCTCTGCACGGTCGCCGAGACGGAGGCCATCGCCAGAGGGTTGGTGCGGATCGCGCCCTGGCCGATGAACTCCGGCAGTGCGCCGTTGATGTTGGACGGCACCGGGATGTCGGTGTCGAAGGCCGGCAGGCCGGTGTGCCAGACGAGGCCGAGGCCGAAGACCTCCTTGGCGATCTTCGGCAGGCTGTCGGCCTGCAGCTTGTCGTGGCCGGTGTTGATGAAGGCGGTGTTGCAGGACTGCGCGAAGTCCTGCCGGAAGGTGAACTCCGGGTGGGCCTCGGGGAAGTCGTTGGAGACCTGCTGACCGCCGGCCGTGGTGCTGGCCGGGCAGGCGATCGGGGTCTGCGGGGTGACCCCGGCCTCCAGCAGGGCCGCACCGGTGACCACCTTCATGGTGGAGCCGGGCGCGGTGCCGCCGACGAAGGCCCGGTTCTGCCCGTCGGCGGGGGCGTTGGCGAAGGCCAGGACGTTGCCGGTGCTGGGCTCGATCGCGACCAGCGAGGCCTTGTGGGTGCCGGCCTTGGCCTGCTCCTTCACCGCGTCCTCGGCGGCCTTCTGCAGGGTGGCGTCGAGGGTGAGCTTCAGCGAGGGCACCGGCTTGGGCTCGGTGATCACGAAGAGCTGCTCGGGCTTGGCCTTGCCGGCGTCGTCCGAGATCACCACGCCGCTGCCGGCGTCGGCGGGGTCGCCGGCGGCGCCCTGCTTGAAGACGTCCAGCAGCCCGAGCAGCGAGGGGAAGCCGGTCAGCTGGCGGCCCTTGCGGTCGGTCACCTGCGCGGCCTGCGCGAAGACCGGCTTGACGTCGAGCGTCTTGCCCACCGCCAGGTGCGGGTGCACGACCGCGGGGCCCCACTGCACGGCGGCCCTGCCGTCGCTCATCTTCACCATCGGCAGCACGCCGCTGTACGTCCACGGCTTGCCGGAGCCGGCGAACTCGACCTTGGCGGAGAACGACAGGTTCACCGCCTGGGCCGCGTTGGCCGAGCTCTGGACGGGGGCGCCCGCCGGGGCCGCGGTCGGGCCGCCCGGCGTCATGGTGAGGGCCGTCGGCTTGAGTTTGCTGCGGAACGCGGCCAGGGCGGCGTCGGCGGCGTCCGGCCGGTCGGTCTCCTTGCCCGCCGCCTCCAGGTCGCCCTTGGACCAGGCGGCCAGGAAGGCCTTGGCGGCCTCGGCGGCCTGCTCCTGGGTCGGCGAACCCGCGACGACCGTGCGCGGCCCCTTCGGCTTGTCGCCGTCGCCGGTCAGCGCGGTGGCGAGGTTGTAGGCGCCGTACCCGCCGACCCCCAGCATCGCCACGCACACCCCGCCGATGCCGATCTTCACGCCCTTGTGCACGGTGTCCCCCCACGGTGTAGCCCCGACAGTGGCCGATCGCACCCACGGTAGAACACGGAACGTGTGTGCACCCACGACACTTCGGTCACTCGTGACACCCGTCGTCCGCGGGCGGCGGTCAGATCCAGCTGGTGAACCACATCCTGGCCCGCCAGTCGTCCATCGGGATCGTCTCCCCCGTATACAGGGGGTGGAAGTACAGAAAGTTCCACATGACCGCGAAAACGAGCAGTCCGGCCGCCGCACCGCCGATCAGCCGGCGGTCCCGGCCGGCCCCCGCCGGGCCGAGCAGGGCGCCGATCATCATGGTCACCGCCAGCACCAGGAACGGCACGAAGGCGACCGCGTAGAACAGGAAGATCGTGCGCTGCTGGTAGCCGAACCACGGCAGGTAGCCCGCGGCCACCCCGCACAGGACGGCCCCGGCCCGCCAGTCGCGCCGCACCGCCCAGCGGTACAGGCAGTACGCCAGCGCCGCGATGCCGGCCCACCACAGCACCGGGGTGCCGATGCCCAGCACCTCGCGGGCGCACTCGGTCGCCGTGCAGCCCGCCTGGCCGGCCTTCGGCGACTCGTAGAAGAAGGAGACCGGCCGGCCGAGCAGCAGCCAGCTCCACGGGTTCGACTGGTAGGTGTGCGGGCTGGTCAGGTGGACGTGGAAGTCGTACATGGTGGCGTGGTAGTGCCACAGGCTGCGCAGGCCCGCCGGGACCCAGCTCACGTCGAACTGCGGCAGCGGCAGGCCCATCAGGTGGTCCGGCGACAGGCCGGCCCGGTGCTCCGCCCAGTCGCGGCCGTAGCCGCCCTTGCCGGGCACCGCGCTGCTGAGGAACCAGCCCGTCCAGGAGGCCAGGTACACGCCGACGGTGACCGCGAACAGCAGCGGCAGCGCCACCACCGCGTCGAACAGGCCCCACAGCAGCCACCGGTGGCTGCCCGCCGCCCGGCGGGTCGAGGCGTCCCAGAGCACGCCCATCACCGCGAACGCCAGCAGCGCGTACAGGCCGCTCCACTTGGTCGCGGTCATCAGGCCCAGCGAGACGCCCGCCGCCAGCCGGTACGGCCGCCAGCCGAGGAACACCCAGTCCGGGCCCGCACCGGCCTCCAGCCGCCGTGCGACGACGCCCCGCGTCCGGTCCCGGTCCAGCAGCAGGAAGCCGAACGCCGCCACGAACCAGAACATCACCACCAGGTCGAGCAGCGCCGTCCGGCTCATCACGAAGTGCAGGCCGTCGACCGCGAGCAGCAGCCCCGCCACGCAGCCCAGCAGCGTCGAGCGGAACAGCCGCCGCCCGATCCGGGCGATCATCAGGATCGACAGCGTGCCGAGCACCGCCGTCATGAACCGCCAGCCCAGCGGGTTCATCCCGAAAACCTGCTCGCCCAGGCCGATGATCCACTTGCCGACCGGCGGATGGACGATGTACGCCGGGTCCGCCCGGTACGGCACCGTCGGGTGCCCCGCGGTGATCAGGTTGTTGGCGTCGTCCGCCCAGCTGGTCTCGTAGCCGCCCCGCCAGAGCGAGTACGCGTCCTTGGCGTAGTACGTCTCGTCGAAGATCAGCGCCTTCGGCGTGCCCAGGTGCCAGAACCGCAGCAGACCGCCGAAGACCGCCACCGCCACCGGGCCGATCCAGCCCGACCAGCGGCACAGCCACGACCACAGCCCGTCCGGCAGGCGCAGCCCCAGCTGCAGCAGCACCGGTGAGGGCGGCACCACCGCCGGGGTCACCCCCGGGCCGTCCGGCATCGGCGGCACCAGTCGCCGCGCCACCGGCAGCGGCTCCGCCGCGCGGTACCCCGCGCGCTCCAGCCGCCGCCGCCAGAACGGCCGCTCCGGCTCCGGTTCCGGGCCGCGCGGCCCGGGCAGGCCCGGAACCGCGGGTGCGCCGCCGGGCGCCGCCGTGGACGCGCTCAGCAGCGCCACGCCGCCCTGGTCGGTGTGGTCCGCGCCCCCAGGCGCCTCGGATGCCGTGTCGCCGCTCACGCGCCACATCGTAGGGGCGCTCCCCCGGAAGCAGGAGGGCCCCCGGGGACCTCCCCCGCCAACCCGCCCGGTTCGTCACCGTTCGCCCCGCTGTCCCGGTGCCCGGCCCGGCACTCGCCCGGCCCTGGGAGGATGGTGTCCGTGACAGGTGTACTCGTGCTCGCAGGAACCCCCATCGGCGACGTGGGCGACGCCCCGCCCAGGCTGCTCACCGAGCTCGCCGGGGCCGACGTCGTCGCCGCCGAGGACACCCGGCGGCTGCGCCGGCTGACCCAGGCGCTCGGCGTCGCCCCGACCGGCCGGGTGGTGTCGTACTTCGAGGGCAACGAGGTCGCCCGCACCCCCGAACTCGTCGAGGCGCTGCGCGGCGGCGCCCGGGTGCTGCTGGTCACCGACGCCGGCATGCCCTCGGTCTCCGACCCCGGCTACCGGCTGGTCGACGCGGCCGTCGCGGCCGGCATCCGGGTCACCGCCGTGCCCGGCCCGTCCGCGGTGCTCACCGCGCTCGCCCTCTCCGGCCTGCCGGTCGACCGCTTCACCTTCGAGGGCTTCCTGCCCCGCAAGGCCGGCGACCGGGCCCGCCAGCTCGCCACCGTCGCCGCCGAACCGCGCACCATGGTCTTCTTCGAGGCCCCGCACCGGATCGCCGAGACGCTCGCCGCGATGGCCGAGGCCTTCGGCGGCGACCGCCCCGGCGCGGTCTGCCGCGAACTCACCAAGACCTACGAGGAGGTCCGTCGCGGCCCGCTGGCCGAGCTGGCCGCCTGGGCCGCCGACGGCGTCAAGGGCGAGATCACCGTCGTGGTGGCCGGCGCCCCGCCCGCCGCGCCGGAGGAGGTCGGCCCCGCCGAGCTCGCCCGCCGGGTCGCCGTCCGCGAGGAGGCCGGGGAGCGCCGCAAGGAGGCCATCGCCGCCGTCGCCGCGGATCTCGGCCTGCCCAAGCGCGAGGTCTTCGACGCCGTGGTGGCCGCGAAGAACGCGGGCTGACCAGGCGTGCTCCCCGCGGGTGCCGGTCGTACCGTGGAGGGAAGCACCCCGGCAGTGCCCGCGTTCCACCGGCTGCGTACAGGTCTTCCCAACGCACGTCCAAGACTTGACAAGTCGGGTGGGAAACCCGCCCGTGCGGGAATCGTCCGGGATGAAGACCCGAGCCGGACGACCGTCCGGCGGGCACCTGGGAGACGGCTATGAGCGAGACGATCGGTAGCCCTCTGACTGGCGAAACGCCCAGCGGCGTCGGACTGACCACCCGGCGGCCCCCGAAGGTCGAAACCGTTCGGGAGGCGTACTCCTTCGCGTGCCTGAGCTGCGGCTACGGCTGGGAGCAGGCGTACGACATCGAGCACCACGTGGACCGGGAGGGCCGCATCGTCTTCGAGTACAAGGCGAACGGCGTCCGGGTCCCCTCGCCGCTGCGCGAGCCCACCTGCCCGGGCTGCGGCGGCCACAAGGTCCGGATCATGCGCGAGGGCCGGGTGGCCGGTGCCGAGGGCCAGGTGCACCACGCGCCCGGCTACCAGAGCCACCCCGAACCCGAGGAGCCGCGGCGCGCCGCGGCCGAGGAGCAGCACCCGGTGCCCGCCGGGCAGCGCCGCCGCTGGTTCGGCTTCTTCGGGCACCGGGCCGACTGATCCGGCCCGCCCGCCCGGCCCCGCCGACGCCGGAGGGGCCGGGCCCGGGCCGGTAATCGGTCGAGGGCGGTTCCTTCGCGCGACTAAGATTCGGTGGCATGGCGGCCACTGAAGACCACAGCACCACCGACGCCCCGCGCTCGGCGTACTACGTCACGACCCCGATCTACTACGTGAACGACCGCCCGCACCTGGGCCACGCGTACACCACGGTCGCGGGCGACGTCCTCACCCGCTGGCACCGCCAGCGCGGCGAGGACGTCTGGTATCTCACGGGTACCGACGAGCACGGTCAGAAGATCATGCGGACCGCCGAGGCCAACGGCGTCACCCCGCAGGAGTGGTGCGACAAGCTGGTCGAGGAGGCGTGGAAGCCGCTCTGGCAGCACCTGGACATCGCCAACGACGACTTCATCCGCACCACCCAGCAGCGGCACACCGACCGCGTGCAGGAGTTCGTCCAGGACCTCCACGACAAGGGCGAGATCTACAAGGGCGGCTACTCCGGCCCGTACTGCGTCGGCTGCGAGGAGTACAAGCTTCCGGGTGAGCTGCTCCCCGGCGCCACCGAGGACGAGAAGCTCTGCCCGATCCACAAGCGCCCGGTCGAGTGGCTGGAGGAGGAGAACTACTTCTTCCGCCTCTCCGCCTACGGTCCGAAGCTGCTGGAGTTCTACGCGGCCAACCCGGACTTCATCGCGCCCGCCTCCGCCCGCAACGAGGTGCTGCGCTTCGTCGAGCAGGGCCTGCAGGACCTCTCGATCTCCCGCTCCACCTTCAACTGGGGCGTGCCGCTGCCCTGGGACGAGAAGCACGTCCTCTACGTGTGGGTCGACGCGCTGCAGAACTACATCACCGCCGCCGGCTACGGCGCCGACCCGGAGCGCTTCGCCGAGCTGTGGCCGGCCTCCGTCCACCTGGTCGGCAAGGACATCCTCCGCTTCCACGCGGTCATCTGGCCGGCCATGCTGATGGCCGCGGGCCTGCCGCTGCCCAAGCGGGTCGTCGCCAACGGCTGGCTGATGGTCGGCGGCGAGAAGATGTCCAAGTCCAACCTGACCGGCATCGCGCCCACCGACCTCACCTCGCACTTCGGCGTGGACGCCTACCGCTACTACTTCCTGCGGGCGATCCCGTTCGGCACCGACGGCTCGTTCTCCTGGGAGGACTTCACCGCCCGGTACACCTCCGAGCTCGCCAACGACTTCGGCAACCTCGCCTCCCGCGTGGCCGCCATGGTCGGCAAGTACCACGGGGGCAAGCTGCCCGCGGCCACCGCCGCCGGCGCCGCCGAGCAGGCCGTCGTCGACGGCCTGGCCAAGGCCGCGGCCGAGGCCGACGCGAAGATCGGCGAGGAGCTGGACTTCGCCGGAGGCATCGCGGCGATCTTCGAGTTCGTCAAGCTGGTCAACGGCTACCTCACCGAGCAGGAGCCGTGGAAGGTCGCCAAAGACACCTCGGAGGAGGGGCGGGCCCGCCTCGCCACGATCCTCTACACCGCGGCCGAGGCGCTGCGCGCCACCGCCGTGCTGCTCAACCCGCTGATGCCGGCGACCTCCGCCAAGCTGTGGGACTCGCTCGGCGCGGAGGAGGGCCTCGGCGCCCTCGCCGACCAGACGATCGCCACCGTCGCCGACTGGGGCCGGCTGCCCGTCGGCGCCACCGTCACCAAGGGCGACATCCTGTTCCCCCGCCTGGAAGAGAAGCCCGCCTCCTGATGGCCAAGAAGGACGACGACCGGTCGACCCCGCCGCCGCTGCCGGAACCCCTGGCCGTGGCGGTGGCCGACTCGCACACCCACCTGGACATGCAGGACGGCACCCCCGCCGAGGGCCTCGCCAGGGCCGCCTCGGTCGGGGTGACCACGGTCGTCCAGGTCGGCTGCGACGTGCGCGGCTCGCGCTGGGCGGCGGAGCTCGCCGCCGAGTTCGAGGCCGTGCACGCGGCCGTCGCCCTGCACCCCAACGAGGCGCCGCGGATCTTCCTCGGCGACCCCGACGGCTGGTCCGGGCAGCACCGGGCCCCCGGCGGGGCCGCCGCCCTCGACGAGGCGCTCGCCGAGATCGACGCACTCGCCGCCCTGCCGCAGGTCAAGGCGGTCGGCGAGACCGGCCTCGACTACTTCCGCACCGGCCCCGAGGGCGCGGACATCCAGAAGGAGTCCTTCCGCCGCCACATCGAGATCGCCAAGCGGCACGGCAAGGCCCTGGTCATCCACGACCGGGACGCCCACGAGGACGTCATCGCCCTGCTCCTGGAGGAGGGCGCGCCCGAGCGCACCGTCTTCCACTGCTACTCCGGCGACGCCGCGATGGCCAAGGTCTGCGCCGAGCACGGCTGGTACCTCTCCTTCGCCGGCCCGGTCACCTACAAGGCCAACCACGCCCTGCGCGAGGCCCTCGCGGTGACCCCGCTCGACCGCGTCCTGATCGAGACGGACGCGCCCTTCCTCACCCCGCACCCCTTCCGCGGCCGCCCCAACGCCCCCTACCTGATCCCGGTCACCCTCCGCGCCATGGCGGCCCACCGCGGCATCGGCGAGGACGAGATGGCCACCGCGATCGCCGCGAACACCGCCCGCGCCTTCGGCTACTGAGCCCCCACCGAGAGACCGTCGAAGCCGGGGGCGCCGCGGCGCCCGTATCCTTGCGGGGTGAGCAGCACCGATCCCGCACCCGCCGCCGACCACCACCTGCTCGGCGCGGCCGACATCCGCGAGCTGGCGGCCGCCTTCGGCGTGAAGCCGACCAAGCAGCGCGGGCAGAACTTCGTCATCGACGGCAACACCGTGCGGCGGATCGTCCGCGCCGGCGGGGTGACCGCCGAGGACAGCGTGGTCGAGGTCGGCCCCGGGCTCGGCTCGCTGACCCTGGCGCTGCTGGAGGTGGCCGCGCACGTCACCGCCGTCGAGATCGACCCGCTGCTCGCCCGACACCTGCCGACCACCGTCGCCTCCCGGATGCCGGAGAAGGCGAAGGACTTCGACCTGGTGCTGAGCGACGCCATGGAGGTCACCGAGCTGCCCGGCCCGGCGCCCACCGCGCTGGTCGCCAACCTGCCCTACAACGTGGCGGTCCCGGTGCTGCTGCACATGCTGCAGACCTTCCCGAGCATCGAGCGCACCCTGGTGATGGTGCAGAGCGAGGTCGCCGACCGGCTCGCCGCCAAGCCCGGCAACAAGGTGTACGGCGTGCCCTCGGTGAAGGCCAACTGGTACGCCGAGGTCAAGCGGGCCGGTGCGATCGGCCGCAACGTGTTCTGGCCCGCGCCGAACGTCGACTCCGGGCTGGTGTCGCTGATCCGCCGCGACCCGCCGAAGACCTCCGCCTCCCGCGCCGAGGTGTTCGCCGTGGTCGACGCCGCGTTCGCCCAGCGCCGCAAGACCCTGCGGGCCGCCCTGGCCGGCTGGGCCGGCTCGCCCGCCGGCGCCGAACAGGCGCTCGCCGCCGCCGGAATCGACCACAAGCTGCGCGGCGAGATGCTGACGGTCGAACAGTTCGCCGCCATCGCCGAGCACAAGCCCGAGGCCCAGAAATGATCACGGTTCGCGTCCCCGCCAAGGTCAACGTCCAGCTCGGCGTCGGCGGCCTGCGCGCCGACGGCTTCCACGACCTGGCCAACGTCTTCTTCGCCGTCGGCCTCTTCGACGAGGTCACCGCGGAGCCCGTGGGCCCCGGCGAGGGCGTCACGCTCTCCTGCACCGGCCCCGACGCGGCGTCCGTCCCGCTGGACGACAGCAACCTCGCCGCCCGCGCGGCCCGGCTGCTCGCCGCCCACCACGGCCTCGCCGACCCGGGCGTCCACCTGCACATCGCCAAGGCCATCCCGGTGGCCGGCGGGATGGCCGGCGGCAGCGCGGACGGCGCCGCCGCCCTGGTCGCCTGCGACGCGCTCTGGGGCCTGGCCACCCCGATCGGGACCCTGCTGGAGCTCGCCGCCGAGCTCGGCTCCGACGTGCCGTTCGCCCTGCTCGGCGGGGTCGCGCTGGGCCGCGGCCGCGGCGAGATCCTGGACGCGCTGCCGGTCGCCGGCACCTTCCACTGGGTGTTCGCGGTCGCCGACGGCGGGCTCTCCACCCCGGCCGTCTTCCGCGAGTGCGACCGGCTCCGCGAGGAGGCCGGCACCGGCTCCTCGGAGGCCGACGTCCCCACCCCGGACGCCGACCCGGCGCTGCTCGCCGCCCTCGCCTCCGGCGACCCGGTCGCACTGGCGGCCGCGCTCACCAACGACCTGCAGGCCGCCGCCCTCTCGCTGCGGCCCTCGCTCGCCGACACCCTGCACGCGGGCACCGAGGCCGGCGCGATCGGCGCCCTGGTCTCCGGCTCCGGCCCGACCTGCGCCTTCCTCGCCAAGGACGCCGAGTCCGCCGAGGCGATCGCCGCCGCCCTGCGGACCTCCGGCACCTGCCGCACCGCCCACGCCACCCACGGCCCCGTCCCGGGCGCGGAGGTCGGCGCCCCCACGGCCTGAACCGCAGGCCGTCCGGGGCGGCCGGCGGACGGAGCGGGCCGGGACGTCGCCGCCTCCCACTAGGCTGGGTGGTCGGAGATCCCTCCCGACCCCCTCCCAGGAGCGCAGCTGCAGTGGCCGTCAACCTCGCCACCATCGAGTCCGTCACCAAGGTGTACGGCACCCGTGCCCTGATGGACGGGGTGAGCCTCGGCGTCAGCGAGGGGGACCGGATCGGCGTCGTCGGGCGCAACGGCGACGGCAAGACCACCCTGATCCGGATGCTCGCCAAGCTGGAGGAGCCGGACAGCGGGCGGATCACCCACTCCGGCGGCCTGCAGATGGCCGTCCTCACCCAGCACGACTCCCTCGACCCCGAGGCCACCATCCGGCACGAGGTGATCGCCGACCGGGCCGACCACGAGTGGCTCGGCGACTCCCGGATCCGCGACATCATCGAGGGCCTGTTCGGCGGCCTCGACCTGCCGGGCTTCGCCGACGGCCTGGACACCGTGATCGGCCCGCTCTCCGGCGGCGAGCGCCGCCGGATCGCGCTGGCCAAGTTGCTGCTCGGCGAGCCCGACCTGATCGTCCTGGACGAGCCCACCAACCACCTCGACGTGGAGGGCATCGCCTGGCTCGCCCGCCACCTGCAGGCCCGCCGCTCGGCGCTGGTCTGCGTCACCCACGACCGCTGGTTCCTCGACCAGGTCTGCACCCGGATGTGGGACGTCCAGCGCGGCGAGGTCCGCGAGTACGAGGGCGGCTACTCCGACTACGTCTTCGCCCGCGCCGAGCGCTCCCGGATCGAGGCGACCGAGGAGCAGAAGCGGCAGAACCTGGCCCGCAAGGAGCTGGCGTGGCTGCGCCGCGGCGCCCCCGCCCGCACCTCCAAGCCGCGTTACCGGATCGAGGCGGCCAACGCGCTGATCGCCGACGTGCCGGAGCCGCGTGACAAGTCCGAGCTGATGAAGTTCGCCAACGCCCGCCTCGGCCGGACGGTGTTCGACCTGGAGGGCGTGAGCATCAAGGCCGGCCCCAAGCACCTGCTGGACCATCTGACCTGGCAGCTCGGCCCCGGCGACCGGATCGGCCTGCTCGGCGTCAACGGCGCCGGCAAGACCTCGCTGCTGCGGGCCATGCAGGCCGCGTACGCGACCGAGGGCGACGTGCAGCCGGCCGGCGGCGTGATCAAGGTCGGCAAGACCGTGCGCCTGGCGTACCTCTCGCAGGAGGTCGCCGAGCTGGACCCGGCGACCCGGGTGCTGCAGGCCGTCGAGCAGGTCCGCGGCCGCGTCGACCTCGGCAAGGGCCGGGAGATGAGCGCGGGTCAGCTCTGCGAGCAGTTCGGCTTCGGCAAGGACAAGCAGTGGACGCCGGTGGGCGACCTGTCCGGCGGCGAGCGCCGCCGCCTCCAGCTGCTGCGGCTGCTGATGGACGAGCCCAACGTGCTCTTCCTCGACGAGCCCACCAACGACCTCGACATCGAGACGCTCAACCAGTTGGAGGACCTCCTCGACGGCTGGCCCGGCTCGATGATCGTGATCAGCCACGACCGCTTCTTCATCGAGCGCACCACCGACACCGTCTACGCGCTGCTCGGCGACCGGCGGATGCGGATGCTGCCGAACGGCGTCGACGAGTACCTGGAGCGGCGGGCCCGGATGGCCGAGTCGGCCGCGCCGGCCGCCGCCGCGGCCCCGGCCGCACCGGCGAAGCCCGCCGCGGACACCCGGGCGGTGAAGAAGGAGATGCAGAAGCTGGAGCGGCAGATCGCCAAGCTGGACGACCAGGAGTCCAAGCTGCACGCCCGGCTCGCCGAGCACGCCGCCGACTTCTCCAAGGTCGCGGAACTGGACGCCGAACTGCGGAAGGTCCGTGACGAGAAGGAGGAGCTGGAGATGGCCTGGCTGGAGCTGGCCGAACAGGTCTGACGTCCACGCCGAAGGGCGCCCCGCCGGGGCGCCCTTCGGCGTTCCGCGGCGCTCAGCGCCGGGGGCGGAACCGGCGGACGGTCTCCCAGCCGGCGGCGGGCAGCAGGGCCGCGGCGAGGAGCGCCCAGGCGGCCGAACCCCCGTGGCGGTACTGGGCGACGCCCAGGTCGAGCAGCAGCAGGGTGAGCGCGAGGCAGAGCACGGCGAAGAGCTTGTCGAACACGCCGTTGTCGTCGAACACGTTGTTCACGTGCGGCCTTTCGGAGGCGGAGGCGGCCACCATACCGCCGCTCCCCGGGCGGCGCACCACCCCGGCTCCCGTCCGGCCGTTCGCTCCCGAATCACCCGTGTGCCTGCTGTCCTCGCAGCTCAGCGCCTTGCCAGGGTGGGCGTCATGACGCATGACACCACATCAGTGGGCGATCAGGCGGCGCTGCGCCGGGTGGCCGCCGCGGCCCTCCTCGGCACCGCCGTCGAGTTCTACGACTTCTTCATCTACGGCACGGCCGCCGCCCTGGTCTTCGGCCGGGTCTTCTTCCCCGGGCTGGGGGCGGTCGGCTCGCTGCTCGCCGCCTTCTCCGTCTACGCGGTGGCCTTCGTGGCCCGCCCGCTGGGCGCGGTGCTGTTCGGGCACTTCGGCGACCGGCTCGGCCGGCGGGCGACCCTGGTGGTGTCGCTGCTGCTGATGGGCCTGTCCACCGCGGCGGTGGGCCTGCTGCCCGACTACGGCCGGTGGGGCGGCTGGGCGCCGGTGCTGCTCACGGTGCTGCGCTTCTGCCAGGGGCTGGGGCTGGGCGGCGAATGGGGCGGGGCGGCCCTGCTGCTCGCGGAGCACGCCCCGGCGGGCCGCCGCGGCCGGTACGGCGGCCTGCTGCAACTCGGGCCGTGCGCCGGGTTCTTCCTGGCGACGGGGGTCTTCCTGGTGCTGGGCGCGGTGCTGGACGAGGCGGCCTTCCTCGCCTGGGGCTGGCGGGTGCCGTTCCTGGCGTCCCTGGTGCTGGTGGCGATCGGCCTGTTCGTCCGGCTACGGGTGGCGGAGAGCCCGGTGTTCCGCGCGGAGCGGGCGCGCTCGCGGGTGCCGGTGGCGGAGGTGCTGGCCCGGCACGGCCGCCCGGTGCTGCTCGGCGCGGGAGCGGTGATGTCCGGGTACGCGCTGTTCTACCTGACGACCACCTACGCGCTGGCGCACCTGACGGCGGACCTGGGGGTGGCCAGGACCCCGGTGCTCGGCCTGCTGATGGCGGGCGCGGTGCTGAAGGGCGGCACGGTGGTGCTCGCCTCGCGGGCGAGCGACCGGTTCGGCCGGCGGCGGACGCTGGCCACCGCGACGGCCCTGGCGGCGCTCTGGTCGGCGGTGCTCTTCCCGCTGCTGGAGACCGGCCGGACGGCGTGGATCGCGCTCGCCCTGCTCGGGGCGATGGCGCTGCTCGGCGCGATGCTCGGGCCGGTCGCCTCGTACCTGCCGGAGCTCTTCCCGACCCGGGTGCGCTACACGGGGGCGGCGCTGGCCTACAACCTGGCGGGCGTGGTGGGAGGGGCGACGGCGCCCCTGGTGGCGACCCGGCTGACCGCCGCATACGGGACGGCCGTGCCGGTCGGCTGGTACCTGGCGGCGCTCGGCGGGGTGTCGGTGCTGTGCGTGCTCGGCCTGCCGGAGACCCGCGGGGCGGAGCTGGACGCGGCCGGCCGCCGGACCCCCGTGCTGGACGGGGGTGCGGCGGCCGGGCGGTGACTGCGCGTCAGGGTGATGATACGTCAGGCGGCCAGGGCGGCCCGGCCGGCCAGGGTGATCGCGGCCTGGTTGGCGACCCGCTCGCCGAGGTGCTCGGCGGTGGCGATGTCGGCCTTGTGGACGCCCTCCGGGCCCTGGTCGTTGTTGGTCTGGGCGCCGGCGCCGAGGAACAGGCCGAGGCGGTTGAGGTCGTTCTCCGAGGCGGTGGTGGAGTTCCAGCCCGGGTGCAGGCCCAGGTTCACCCAGTGCATGCCGTGCTGGGCGGCGAGCACCGTGAAGAACTGCAGGGTGTGCAGCTTGTCGCCGCTCTTCGAGGCGGAGTTGGTGAAGCCGGCGGCCAGCTTGTCCTTCCAGGTCTGGCCGAACCAGCGCTTGGAGCTGGCCTCGGCGAAGGCGTGGAAGGCGCCGGAGGCGGTGCCCATGTAGGTCGGCGAGCCGAAGACGATCGCGTCGGCGGCGTCGAGCTGCGCCCACTGCTCCTCGGTGATGGCGTCCACGGCGATCTGCACCGCGTCGGCGCCGGCCGCGGCGGCACCGCGGGCGACGGCCTCGGCCAGCACGGCGGTGTGGCCGTAGCCGGAGTGGTAGGCGATGGCGACGGTGGGACGGATGGCGGTCGTCATGCGGGATGACTCCTCGAAGAGGGCGGACGGATGCCCGGTGGCCGGACGGACGGGCCGGCCGGGGCTTGACGGTCTCCAATGTAGACCAGGTCTCCGATGGTTACCAACTCCCGATTGGAGACCGCCGGCGCTACCCTTGCGGTATGGCCACCCCCCAGCAGATCGCCGACCCGCGCCCCGAGACCCCGGACACCTGTCCCGGCGGCGACCAGGGGTTCGACATCTTCGCCGCCGTCTGCCCCAGTCGGGACGTGTTCGCCGAGCTCGCCGACAAGTGGTCGCTGCTGCTCCTGCTGAGCCTGCACAGCTGTGGCGAGCAGCGGTTCTCCGAGCTCCAGCGCGCGGTCGGCGGGGTCAGCCGCAAGATGCTCACCCAGTCGCTGCGCGCCCTGGAGCGGGACGGGCTGGTGCTGCGCACCGTCCACCCGGAGACCCCGCCGAGGGTCGTCTACGGGCTGCTGCCGCTGGGCCGCACCCTCGCGGAGCGGATCGCCCCGCTCGGCGACTGGGTCGAGTCCTACGCCGGCCAGGTGGTGGCGGCGCGCGAGCGTTTCGACCGGGCGCACGACGGGGCCTGCGCCCCGCAGGACTGATCCGGGGCCCGATCGAAGCGCCCGCGACCGATTTCCCTTTCCGGCCGCCCACCCTGTAATGTCTTCCTCGTTCGCGGGGAACACCGGGAACACGCCGAGAACAAGCCCCTATAGCTCAGTCGGTAGAGCGTCTCCATGGTAAGGAGAAGGTCTGCGGTTCGATTCCGCATGGGGGCTCCACGGAGCTCGAAGGCCCTCGCCGAAAGGCGGGGGCCTTCGGCGTTTCCCGCATGTGTTCCCCGGGCCTTCCCCGGATCTTCCCCGGCCGGCCCCGAGCCCCGTTCCCGGCCGCTCGGCCGCCAGGCGGCCTGGCGGACCCGCCGGGGATGCGCTGTGATGGTGCGTCACGCACCGGGCCGGGTGCGGAGGTCCCCGGCGGAACGGCGCGGGGGACTGGGGGAGGGCGCCGTGGGCGTTCGGCTCGTGATCGTCGACGACCACCGCCTGCTGGCCGAGGCCCTGGCGGCCGCCCTGCGGCTGCGCGGGCACCGCGTCCTCGCCGTGGGGGCGCCCGCCACCGCCGTCGTCGGCCTGGTCGCCGGGCGGCGGCCCGAGGTCTGCCTGCTGGGGATCGCCGAGCCGGCCGAGGACGCCGACCCGTTCGGCCCGCTGCGACAACTGCGGGCGGAGCGGCCCGAGCTGGCCGTCGTGGTGCTCGGCCCGGTCGGCGACCCCGGGCGGGTGGCGGCGGCCTTCGCCGCCGGCGCGGCCGGCTACGTGCGCAGCGACGAGCGGATCGAGGTCGTCGAGCGTGCCGTCGCCCGGGTCCGGGCGGGCGAGGCCGCGGTCGCCGTCGACGTGCTGCGGGGTGCCTTCGAGGCGCTGCTGCGCCCGGCCGCCGAGCCGGACGACGACGCCGTACGGCTGCTGCGGCTGCTCACCCGGCGCGAGGCCCAGGTGCTGGCGCGGATCGCCGAGGGCGAGGACACCGCGGCGATCGCCGCGGGGATGGGCATCGCCTCCAGCACCGCGCGCACCCACGTCCAGCGGGTGCTGGTGAAGCTGGGCGCCCGCTCCCGGCTGGAGGCGGCGGCGGTGGCCGCCAGGACCGGACTGCTGGACCGGGTGGACCGGTCCGCCTGACCCTTCGCGAACCCCCTCGAATGTTGACTCGTGGTCGTTGATGTTCGAATATGTTGGAGGGCGAGGAGATCGGAGCAGTCCATCGTGAAGAAGACCGTCACCAAGCTCGCGGACGGCCGCGAGCTCATCTACTTCGACACGGACGGCTCCGTGCTGCGGGACTCCGCCGACCTGCGCCCGCTGGAGCCCGCGGCGAGCCTCTCCGAGATCCGCCGGGACCCGGTCAGCGGCGACTGGGTGACCGTCGCCGCCCACCGGCAGGCCCGCACCTACCACCCGCCGGCCGACGAGTGCCCGCTCTGCCCGTCCCGCGACGGCCGGCTCAGCGAGATCCCCGCCGCCGACTACCAGGTCGCGGTCTTCGAGAACCGCTTCCCGTCCCTGGCCGCCGACGCCGCCGTGCACGCGGCCGACCACCACCACCCGGTCGCCGAGTCCGCCGCCGGCACCGGCCGCTGCGAGGTGGTCTGCTTCACCGCCGACCACGCAAAGTCCTTCGCCGACCTCGACGAGCGGCACGCCCGCCTCGTCCTCGACGCCTGGACGGACCGGACGGCCGAGCTGTCGGCCCTGCCGGGCGTGCGCCAGGTGTACTGCTTCGAGAACCGCGGCGCGGAGATCGGCGTCACCCTCGCCCACCCGCACGGGCAGATCTACGCCTTCCCCTTCGTCACCCCGCGGACGGCCCGCGCCGTGGCGCGCGCCGCCGACCACCGGGCCCGCACCGGCCGCAACCTCTTCGAGGACCTGCTCGCCGCCGAACGCGCCGACCCCGTCCGGGTGGTGCTGGCCGGCGAGCACTGGACGGCCTTCGTCCCGTTCGCCGCCCGCTGGCCCTACGAGGTGCACCTCCACCCGAACCGCCGGGTGCCCGACCTGACCGGCCTCACCGAGGCCGAACGTGCCGAGCTCCCCGCCGTCCTCCTGGAACTGCTGCGCCGCTTCGACCGACTGTTCATCGAGCCCGGGCAGAATGAGCAGGCCCAACCGACGCCGTACATCGCGGCCTGGCACCAGGCGCCCGCCCTCGGAGGAGAGGAGCTGGCACTGCACCTGGAGCTGTTCACGATCCGTCGTACGGTGGGCAAGCTCAAGTTCCTCGCCGGCGTCGAGTCCGGCATGGACGCGTTCGTCAACGACGTGTCGCCCGAGACGGCGGCACAGCGCCTGCGGGAGGTCGCATCATGAGTAAGTACCTGGTCACGGGTGGTGCCGGGTATGTGGGCAGCGTGGTCGCCGCCCACCTGCTGGAGGCCGGACACCAGGTCACCGTGCTCGATGACCTCTCGACCGGCTTCGCCGAGGGCGTCCCGGCCGGTGCCGAGTTCGTCCGCGGCCGGATCCAGGACGCCGCCGAGGTGCTCGACGGCTCCTACGACGGCGTCCTGCACTTCGCCGCCTCCTCGCAGGTCGGCGAGTCCGTCGCCGACCCGGAGAAGTACTGGCGCAACAACGTGGCCGGCTCCCTGGAGCTGATCTCCGCGATGCGCAAGGCCGGTGTGCGCAAGCTCGTCTTCTCCTCCACCGCCGCCGTCTACGGCGAGCCCGAGGCCGTCCCGATCGCGGAGACCGCCCGCACCGCGCCCACCAACACCTACGGCGCCACCAAGCTCGCCGTCGACCACCTGATCACCGGCGAGGCCGTCGCCCACGGCCTCGCCGCCGTCTCGCTGCGCTACTTCAACGTGGCCGGCGCCCACGGCGGGTACGGCGAGCGCCACGACCCCGAGTCGCACCTCATCCCGCTGGTCTTCCAGGCCGCCCTCGGCCAGCGCCCGCACATCGCCGTCTACGGCGACGACTACCCGACCCCGGACGGCACCTGCATCCGCGACTACATCCACGTCGCGGACCTCGCCGAGGCCCACCTGCTCGCCCTCGACGCCGCCCGGCCCGGCGAGCACCTGATCTGCAACCTCGGCAACGGCAACGGCTTCTCCGTCCGCGAGGTCATCGAGTCCGTCAAGCGGGTGACCGGCCGCGAGATCCCCGTCGTCACCGCCGAGCGCCGCCCCGGCGACCCGGCCGTCCTGGTCGCCTCCGCCGCCCGCGCCCACGAGGCGCTCGGCTGGCGGCCCCGCCGCCCCGAGCTCGACGACATCGTCGCCGACGCCTGGGCCTTCACCCTGGAGAAGCGAGCCCGATGACAGATGCCCAGTCCGTCCGCGACGGCGCCGCCCCGGCAGGGGTCTGGGCGGCGCCCGGCCGGGTCAACCTGATCGGCGAACACACCGACTACAACGACGGCTTCGTGCTGCCCGTGGCCCTGCCGCAGGCCGCCCGCGCCGACGTCCGGCTCCGCACCGACGGCCTGCTCCGCCTGCACAGCGAGCAGGCCGGGGGCGGTCCGGTGGAGCTCGCGGTGGCCGATCTCGTCCCCGGCGGCGTGGACGGCTGGGCCAAGTACCCGGCCGCCGTGGTGTGGACGCTGCGGGCGGCCGGGTACGGGGTCGGCGGCGCCGACGTCCGCATCGACAGCTCGGTGCCGACCGGGGCGGGCCTGTCCTCCTCGGCCGCCATCGAGTGCGTGGTCGCCACCGCCTACAACGACCTGCACGGCCTCGGCCTCGACGGCCCGGCCCTCGCCCGGCTCGCCCAGCGCGCCGAGAACGAGTTCGTCGGCGTGCCCTGCGGGATCATGGACCAGATGGCCTCGGTCTGCTGCACCGAGGGCAACGCGCTCTTCCTGGACACCCGCGACCTCGCCCAGCGGCAGGTCCCGCTCGACCTCGCCGGGGCCGGCCTGCGGCTCCTGGTGATCGACACCCGGGTCAAGCACGACCTCGCCGACGGCGCCTACGCCGAACTGAGGGCAGGCTGTGAACGCGCCGCCGCGCTGCTCGGCCTGCCCGCCCTGCGGGACCTCGACCCCGCCGCCCTGGCCGCCGCGCTGGAGCGGCTGCCCGCGGAACTGCGGCCGCTGGTGCGGCACGTGGTCACCGAGAACGCCCGCGTCCGGGAGGCGATCGCCCACCTCGACCTCGGCGACCTCGCCGCGCTCGGGCCGATCCTCACCGCCGGGCACGCCTCGCTCCGCGACGACTACGAGGTCTCCTGCCCCGAGACCGACCTCGCGGTCGACACCGCCGTCGCGGCCGGCGCCCTCGGCGCCCGGATGACCGGCGGCGGCTTCGGCGGCTCCGTGATCGCCCTGACCGCCGCCGACACCCTCGACGCGGTCGCCGCCGCCGTCACCACCGCCTTCACCGACGCCGGCTACGAGGCCCCCCGCACCTTCACCGCCGTCCCGGCCCGGGGCGCGCACCGCATCGGCTGACGGGCACCGGAGCGTGGGGGGCGCCGTTCGCGGTGCGCCCCGCGCCGTCCGCGCGGCCCCGGTTCGTGGTTGCTGCGCGAAGGTCAAATCCCCAGGGAATGAAGAAACTTCACCAATCCCCCACCCTTCACGCGCCCCTCCCGTACGCTGAGTCCGGTACCGGTGGGGGGTCGGCGCCGGAGCAGGGGGGACGAACGATGGGACGTACTCGCGTCCTGGTGGTCGACGACCACCGCATCTTCGCCGAGGCGCTGGCCACGGCGCTCGCCGCCGAGCCCGAGATCGAGGTCGGCGCGGCCGGCACCGCCGCCGCCGCCGAACGCGCGCTGGAGCGCGCCGCCGCCGAGGGACGCCCGTACGACATCGTCCTGGTGGACGCCGACCTGCCCCCCGCGGTCGGCCGTCCCGGCCAGGCCCGCTCCCGCGACAGGTTCCCCGTCGCGGTCGTACCGCTGCCGCGCCGCGAGTCCTCGCCGGCGCCCGGCGACGGCATCGCCCTGGTGGCCCGGATCTGCCGCACCCATCCGGCGCTCCGCGCCGTGGTGCTCGCCACCGACGACGACCCGCGCCGCGCCGTGCGCGCGCTGCAGGCGGGGGCGTCGGGCTGGGTCGCCAAGGAGAGCTCGCTGGGGCGGCTGCTGACCGTCGTCCGCGGGGTGCTGCGCGACGAGACACACCTGCCGCCGGCTCTGCTGACGGGCGTGGTGCGGGAGTTGACCAGCGCCCGGCGCGACCGGACGGAGAGCGAGCGGCTGGTCGGCACGCTGACCCCCCGTGAGGAGGAGGTGCTGCGGTGCATGGTGGCCGGCCTCGGCCGGCAGGCCGTCGCCGAACGGCTGTACCTCTCGCCGCACACCGTCCGCACCCACATGCAGAACGTCCTCGGCAAGCTCGGGGTGCACTCCACCCTCGCCGCCGTCGCGGTGGCCCGCCGGGCGGGCATCACGCCCTCCGAGCCGCTGCCCCCGCCCGCCCCGGCTCAGCCGCCGCACCCGCCGACCGTCGCCTCGAACGCAGGCCCGGGCGCCGGCTGAATCGTTTTCCTCGCGCCCGCGCCGGGCGGGGGAGCGGCCGGACGCCACACCCAGGTACCGACTCCGTCAGGTCAGGGAGACCGGAGGACAGATGTCGCCCAACAGCACCGCCGCCCGTCCCGATGCACAGCCCGTCCCGGTCGCCGGGGCGGCCGCCGGCCCGCCTGGCCTGCGCACCCTGGTGATCGGCGGTGGCGCCGCGGGGTCGGCGCTGGTCCGCGACCTGATCCGGACCCCGGAGTTCGGCCTCGCCCCGGTCGGCGTCCTCGACGACGACCCCGCCAAGGCGGGCACGGCCGTGGACGGCGTTCCGGTGCTGGGCCCGCTGGCCCAACTGACGCCGCTGGCGGTGGCGCACGGCGCGCAGGTGGTGGTGCTGGCGATCCCGGGGCTGCCGCACCAGCAGGTACGGGCGCTGGCGACGGCGGCGGCCGCGGCCGGGGCGGCCGTCCGCTACCTGCCGTCCTTCCTGTCGGCGCTCCGCCGCGAGGTGGTCGGCTCGGACCTGCGCAGCCTGGACGTCAACAAGCTGATCGGCCGGCACGAGGTGCACGTGGTCTCGCCGGACGTCCGGGCGGTGATCGAGGGCCGCCGGGTGCTGGTGACGGGTGCGGGCGGGTCGATCGGCAGCGAGCTCTGCCGCCAGGTGCACGCCTTCAACCCGTCCGAGCTGTACATGCTCGACCACGACGAGTCCAACCTGCACCGGCTCCAGCTGGAGATCTGGGGCGAGGCGCTGCTCACCGACGACTCGCTGGTGATCGCGGACATCCGGGACCGGCCGCGGATCCAGCAGATCTTCCGCGACCTGCGGCCGGAGGTCGTGTTCCACGCGGCGGCGCACAAGCACCTGCCGCTGCTGGAGCGGCACCCGAGCGAGGCGGTGAAGTCCAACGTCCTCGGTACCGACCACCTGGTGGAGGCGGCGCTGGCCACCGGCGTGGAACGGTTCGTGCTGATCTCCACCGACAAGGCGGCCGATCCGACCTCCGTGCTCGGGGCGAGCAAGCGGCTGGCCGAGCTGATCGTCCGGGCGAACGCCCGCGACGCCCGGAACCTGGGCACCGGGGTGTTCTCGGCCGTCCGGTTCGGCAACGTGCTGGGCTCGCGCGGCTCGCTGCTGTCGGTGCTGGAGGAGCAGCTGCGCAGCGGCGGCCCGGTGACCGTCACCCACCCCGACGTGACCCGCTTCTTCATGACCATCGAGGAGGCCGTCGGCCTGGTGCTGGAGGCCGGCCGGATGGCGGAGGGCGGCGAGGTCTTCGTGCTCGACATGGGCGAGCCGGTGCGGATCGTCGACCTGGTGCACAACTTCGCCCGGCAGGTGCAGTTCGGCGCGGAGGACGTGGAGATCCGCTACACCGGCCTGCGGGCGGGCGAGAAGCTCAACGAGGCGCTGTTCTCGGAGGGCGAGGAGCGGCTGCCGACCGAGCACGGCCGGATCTTCGCGACGGTGGCCGGCGACGGCGGCCCGGAGGACCTGGCGGGCGGCCTGACCGGGCTGTACGCGGCGGCGAAGGTCAACGCGGACGCCGAGGTGCGCGACCGGCTCGCGGAGCTGCTGCCGGGCTACCGGACGCCGGAGGCCGTCCCGGTGCCGGCCCTGACCACCCCGTACCCGGACGGCTTCTGAGGCGCGGGCGGCCCCGGGCGGGTCGGCGACGGGGCGCGGTCAGCCGGCCTGGTCGAAGGGCGCGACCAGGCAGCGCAGCAGCGCCGCGAGCTCGCCCTGCTGGTCGGAGCTGAGCTGGGCGAGGAGTTCGCGCTCGTGCGCGAGCAGGCCGGCGAGCGCCTGGTCGGCCTTGTCGCGGCCGTCGTCGGTGAGCCGGACGAGCACGCCGCGCCGGTCGTCCGGGTCGGGCAGCCGGCGGACGAGGTTCTTGCCGGTGAGCCGGTCGATCCGATTGGTCATGGTGCCGGAGGTGACCAGGGTCTGGGTGAGCAGCTGGCCGGGGGAGAGCTGGTAGGGGGAACCGGCCCGGCGCAGCGCCGTCAGCACGTCGAACTCCCACGGCTCCAGGCCGTGCTCGGCGAACGCGGTGCGGCGGGCACGGTCCAGGTGCCGGGCGAGTCGGCTGACCCGGCTGAGCACCTCGAGCGGTTCCACGTCGAGGTCGGGGCGCTCTCGGCGCCATGCTGCGACCAGGCGGTCGACCTCGTCCTCCATGACGATCAGTGTATCGGGGGTTGTGTCGATGTGAAGTCTCTTGACATCGAGAGTTTTCGCGCGCACCCTCTCGACTGGATATCTTGATGTCGAGATACTTGGGAGACCGCCATGCCCGCCACCGCCTGGGACCCCGCCCAGTACCTCCGCTTCGCCGACGAACGCACCCGCCCGCTGCACGAACTCGTCGCCCGGATGCCCGCCCTGCCGGCCGCCCCCGTCGTCCTCGACCTCGGCTGCGGTCCCGGCAACTCCACCGTCGTCCTGCGCGAACGCTGGCCCGACGCCCACCTCACCGGCGTCGACAACTCCGCGGACATGCTCGCCACCGCCCGCACCGACGGCGAACCGCGTGCCGCCTACCTCCTGGCCGACGCCCGCACCTGGGACCCGGCCGGTGCCGCCCCCGACGCGATCGTCTCCAACGCCACCCTGCAGTGGCTCAACCCCGACGGCGCCGACCGCGCCGACCACCTGCCCCTGGTCGCCCGCTGGGCGGCCGCCCTGCGGCCCGGCGGGGTGCTCGCCTTCCAGGTGCCCGGCAACTTCGACGCGCCCAGCCACACCCTGCTCGCCGGGCTCCGCGGCAGCGCCCGCTGGCGGGACGCCCTCGGCGAGGGGGCCGAACGGGCCGGCGTGCACGACAGCGCCGAGTACCTGCAGACCCTGCTCGGGGCCGACTGCACCGCGGACGTCTGGGAGACCACCTACCTGACCCTGCTCACCGGCCCCGACCCGGTGCTGCAGTGGGTCAAGGGCACCGCCCTGCGGCCCGTCCTCTCCCGGCTCACCGACCCGGCCGACCGGGAGGAGTTCCTCGCCGCCTACGGCGCCCTCCTGCGCGAGGCCTACCCGGCCGGGGAGCACGGCACCGTCTTCCCCTTCCGCCGCGTCTTCGCCGTCGCACAACGCCGGTAGGGGGAGCACCCCAGGGGCGCGCGCGGGGGCCTACTTGTGGAAGTGGTGGTGGCCCGGCATGGCCGGGTGGCGGCCGAGGAGGACGACGCCGCCCACCACCGCCAGCAGCCCCACCACCTGGAAGGCCACCGCGACCGGGGTCACCCGCAGGCGGTCGCCGAGGAAGCCGACCGCGCAGGCGATCCCGGTCAGCGGCTGGGCCGCGGTCAGCGCGGGCAGCGACATCCGCAGCGGCGCCGCCTCGAAGGCCGACTGCACGAGCAGCAGGCCGACCACGCCGATCACCACCACCGCGTACGGCTGCCAGCTGTGCACCACCGCGCCGATGCCGTGCTCGTCCAGCCGCTCGGTGGTCATCCGGGTCAGGGCGTCCTGCAGCCCGTAGAGCAGTCCCGCGGCGAGCGCGAGCAGGGTGGCCTCCTCGAAGAGCGGCATGTGCTTGGCGACGAGCACCAGCAGCACGGCCAGCCCCGAGACGATGCCGACCACCAGCCAGAAGCGCAGGTGGCCGGCCTCGGTGCCGCCGCCCTGCGGGCGGCCCGCCACGATGAAGGAGGTCACCCCCAGGGCGATCAGCGCCACTCCGGCCCAGCCGGAGCGGCCCAGTCGTGTCCCGGTGAGCCTGCGGGCCATCAGCATGGCGAACACCAGGTTGGTGGCGAGCAGCGGCTCGACGAGTGCCACCTCGCCCTGGCTCAGCGCGACCGCGCTGAGCACCAGGCCGGCGATCATGAAGCCGAGGCCGATCAGCCAGTCCGGCATCCTCGCCAGGTCGAGGAGCAACCGCCAGTGCAGCAGGTCGCTCTTGGGGGCACGCTGGGCGGCGTGCTGCTGCAGCACGAAGCCCAGGCCCAGGCAGCAGGCCGCCCCCACTGCCAGAATGAAGACCGCCACGCGACCACCTCGGTGCCGTCACACCCGTCGTTCGCCCACCAGCTTCGGATGCCGCTCCAGGCCCTCCAGGCCGTGCCACGCCAGATTCACCAGATGGGCGGCCACTTCGGCCTTCTGCGGCTTGCGCACCTCCAGCCACCACTGGCCGGTGAGCGCGACCATTCCGACCAGCATCTGCGAGTACATCGGTGCCAGCCGGGGATCGAATCCCCGGGACTTGAACTCCAGTCCCAGGATGTCCTCGACCTGGGTGGCGATGTCACTGATCAGCGAGGCGAAGCTGCCGGTCGACTGCGCGACCGGCGAGTCCCGGACGAGAATCTTGAAACCGTCGGTCGAGGTGTCGATGTAGTCCATCAGCGCGAAGGCCGCCTGCTCCAGCAGCTCGCGGGAGTGCCCGCCGGTCAGGGCCCCGGTCACCATGTCCAGCAGCAGCTGCATCTCCCGGTCGACCACGACGGCGTACAGCCCCTCCTTGCCGCCGAAGTGCTCGTAGACGACGGGCTTGGAGACCCCGGCGCGCTCGGCGATCTCCTCGACCGAGGTGCCGTCGTAGCCGCGCTCCGCGAAGACCGACCGGCCGATCTCCAGCAGCTGCTCGCGCCGCTGCTTGCCGGTCATCCGGACCCGGCCGCCCGCCCGGCCGCCGCGCGCGGCCGGTGCGGAGCGGGTGCGGCCCACCGCGGCGCCGTCCCCGCCGGTCGCGTGCTGGTGGCCGTCCGCGGTGTCTGCGTTGCTCCCGTTCACCCCTACATCATGCTGCAGCGGGCGGGTCATACGGCGCGGCGGGCGTCGATCCGCTCGGCCCCCGGCCAGCGGACGTCGGTCGCCCAGCCCGCACGCTCGAACCAGCGGATCAGGCGGGCCGAGGAGTCGACCTGGCCGCGCAGCACACCGTGCCGGGCGCTGGTCGGGTCGGCGTGGTGCAGGTTGTGCCAGGACTCGCCGCAGGAGAGCACCGCCAGCCACCAGACGTTGCCGGACCGGTCGCGGGACTTGAACGGCCGCTCGCCGACGGCGTGGCAGATCGAGTTGATCGACCAGGTCACGTGGTGCAGCAGGGCGATCCGCACCAGCGAACCCCAGAAGAAGGCGGACAGCGCCCCCTGCCACGACATCGCGACCAGTCCGCCGACCACCGGCGGGATCAGCAGCGACAGGGCCGTCCAGAGCCAGAACAGCCGGGAGACCCGCCTTATGGCCGGGTCGGCGATCAGGTCCGGGGCGTACTTGTGCTGCGGGGTCTGCTCCTCGTCGAAGAGCCAGCCCATGTGCGCCCAGAACAGTCCCTTCACCAGGGCCGGCACGCTCTCGCCGTACCGCCACGGGGAGTGCGGGTCGCCCTCCTTGTCGCTGAACCGGTGGTGCTTGCGGTGGTCGGCCACCCAGCGCACCAGCGGCCCCTCCACGGCGAGGCTGCCGGCCACCGCCATGGCGATGCGCAGCGGGTGGGCGGCCTTGAAGGAGCCGTGCGTGAAGTAGCGGTGGTAGCCGACGGTGATGCCGTGGCAGGTCACGAAGTACATGACGGTCGCGATCGCGACGTCCGTCCAGCCGAGGCCCCACCCCCAGGCCACCGGGACGGCGGCCAGCAGGGCCAGGAAGGGGACGGCGATGAACAGGCCCAGGGTGATCCGCTCGGCCATTCCCTGTTTCTCCCCGCCGAGGGTCGCGGAGACCTGGGCGGGTGGCTTCTGCGCCGCCATGGTGGGTGCTGCACCGGCCTGCATGGTCATGGGGGCGTCCTCGGGAGGGAGCGGAACCTACGTATGCGTAACCTACGGCATCGTAGGTTCCCGGGCATCCGATGGGAAGACGTGTCGCACCGGCGGGACTTCGGAGGGTGGTGGATGCGGAGCGGCGCACCCCGTACTCTTAGCCCTGCATTGCCCGCCGACGTCCGTCGGCGCGTCACCCGTGCACGGCATCCGTCCCGGATCGTCTAAGGGCAGGACAGCTGGTTTTGGTCCAGCTTATGGGGGTTCGAATCCTCCTCCGGGAGCTCCGCACACAGCCCCGACCGTCCGGCAGGCGCGCCCGACCCTCCCTCAGAACAACCGAGGAGCCCTCCGCGTGACTGCCAAGAAGACCGCTGCCGTGATCGTGCTCGCCGCCGGCGGCGGCACCCGGATGAAGTCCAACCGGCTGCCGAAGGTGCTGCACGAGATCTGCGGCCGGTCCCTCGTCGGCCACGCCGTCGCCGCCGCCCGGGAGCTGGAGCCCGAGCACCTCGTCGTGGTCGTCGGCCACCTGCGCGAGCTCGTCGCCGCCCACCTGGAGCAGCACTACGCGGGCGTGCGCACCGCCGTCCAGGAGCAGCAGAACGGCACCGGCCACGCCGTCCGCACCGCCCTCGACGCGCTGACCGCCGACGGCACCGCCCTCGACGGCACCGTGCTCGTCACCACCGGCGACGCCCCGCTGCTCACCGGCGCCACCCTGCGGGCCCTCGCGGAGGCGCACGCCGAGCAGGGCAACGGCGTCACCGTGCTGACCGCCGTGGTGCCGGATGCGAACGGCTACGGCCGGATCCTGCGCGACGACCACGGCGCGGTCGCCGCGATCGTCGAGCACAAGGACGCCACCGACGAGCAGCGCGCCGTCTCCGAGATCAACTCCGGTGTGTTCGCCTTCGACGCGAAGCTGCTCGCCGAGGCGCTCGGCCGGCTCACCACCGACAACGTCCAGGGCGAGGAGTACCTCACCGACACCCTGGAGATCCTGCGCACCGGCGGCCACCGGGTCGGCGCCGTGGTCGCCGACGACTTCCGCGACATCCTCGGCATCAACGACCGGGTGCAGCTCGCCGAGGCCCGCCGGATGCTCAACGACCGGCTGCTGGAGCAGGCCATGCGGGCCGGCGTCACCGTCGTCGACCCGGCCACCACCTGGTTCGACGTCCAGGTGAGCTACGAGCCGGACGCGGTCGTGCTGCCCGGCACCCAGCTGCAGGGCGCCACCCACCTGGGCGAGGGCTGCACCGTGGGCCCGAACTCCACCGTGACCGACAGCACCATCGGCGCCGGCGCCACTGTGAGCAACGCCACGGTGATCGAGGCCGAGGTCGGCGAGTCCGCCTCGGTGGGCCCCTACGCCTACCTCCGCCCGGGCGCCAAGCTCGCCCGCAAGGCCAAGGCCGGCACCTACGTCGAGATCAAGAACTCCGAGCTCGGCGAGGGCGCCAAGGTGCCGCACCTCTCGTACATCGGCGACGCGACGATCGGCGAGGGCAGCAACGTCGGCGCGGCCTCCGTCACCGTCAACTACGACGGCGTCAACAAGCACCGCACCGTGATCGGGGCGCACTGCCGCACCGGCTCGGACAACATGTTCATCGCCCCGGTGACCGTCGGCGACGGCGCCTACACGGCGGCCGGCTCGGTGATCTACCAGGACGTCCCGGCCGGTTCGCTGGGCGTCGCCCGGGCGCAGCAGCGGAACATCGCCGGCTGGGTGGCCCGCAAGCGCCCCGGCACGGCCGCCGCCGAGGCGGCCGCCAAGGCCGAGGCGTCCGGGACGCCCGAGGCCTGAGCGGCTGCGGGGGATCTTGGGAAGCGGTCCCGGGGCGGACGGTTCCCTGCGCACCGCGTAACCTGGAGTACATACGTGCGCCACTGGGCTGACCGTACTCGTCCCGGCGTACCCCAAATCCCCCGCCGACCGACGTCCCCGAGCGCTGCTGCCCGGGTGCGCCGCGGCGGGTCCATGTGCGGCAGCAACGCGAGGAGACGGTGCAGTGAGCGGGATCACGACGTCGGGTGAGAAGAAGCTCAAGCTCTTCTCCGGCCGTGCCCACCCCGAGCTGGCGGAGGAGGTGGCCCGGGCGCTCGACACCGAACTGGTTCCCACCAAGGCCCTGGACTTCGCGAACGGTGAGATCTACGTCCGCTTCCTGGAGTCGGCCCGCGGCGCGGACTGCTTCGTGATCCAGAGCCACACGGCTCCGATCAACCAGTGGATCATGGAACAGCTGATCATGATCGACGCGCTGAAGCGGGCCTCGGCGCACAGCATCACGGCGATCCTGCCGTTCTACGGCTACGCCCGGCAGGACAAGAAGCACCTCGGCCGCGAGCCCATCTCGGCCCGTCTGGTCGCCGACCTGCTCCGCCAGGCCGGCGCCGACCGCCTGATGGCCGTGGACCTGCACACCGCGCAGATCCAGGGCTTCTTCGACGGCCCGGTGGACCACCTGTTCGCGCTGCCGATGCTGGCCGACTACGTGGGCGAGCGGGTCGACCGCTCCAAGCTCACCATCGTCTCGCCGGACGCCGGCCGGGTGAAGGTCGCCGACCAGTGGTGCGACCGCCTGGGCGCCCCGCTCGCGATCATCCACAAGCGCCGCGACATGACGCAGGCCAACACCATCCTGTCCGCCGAGGTCGTCGGCGACGTCAAGGGCCGGGTCTGCGTCCTGGTCGACGACATGATCGACACCGCCGGCACCATCTGCGCCGCCGCCGACGCGCTCTACGACAACGGCGCCGCCGACGTGATCGTCGCGGCCACCCACGGCGTGCTCTCCGGCCCGGCCGCGGACCGCCTGAAGAACTCCCGCGTCAGCGAGTTCGTCTTCACCAACACCCTGCCCACCCCACAGCAGCTGCAGCTGGACAAGGTGACCACCCTCTCGATCGCCCCCTCGATCGCCGCCGCGATCAAGGAGGTCTTCGAGGACGGCTCGGTGACCAGCCTCTTCGAGGGCGTGCACTGACCGTCCGCCCCGGACGTCCGGCCCCCGCACGCCGCGCGTGCGGGGGCCGATTTCACGTTGACGCCACCACCGGTTAGACTCGTGGAACTGCTCGGCGAGGGATGCCGTGTGCCCGTACGGGTACCGCAACCGTGATCGACGCGCTGCTTCCAGTAGTCGTCCGCCGCCGAGCGACCCCCAAGGAACTTGAGGGTGTGGCCCGGCGGTTTTTGTCGTTCCTGCACCCGCGCCAGTCTTTCTCCCGAGGAGTGCAGTCGTGTCCGAGATCCGCCTTGCCGCCGAGACCCGCACCGAGTTCGGCAAGGGTGCCGCCCGTCGCGCCCGCCGCGCCGGCTTCGTCCCCGGTGTCGTCTACGGCCACGGCCACGCGCCGGTCCACCTGAACCTGCCCGGCCACGACCTGATGATGGCCCTCAAGACCCCGAACGCCCTGCTGGTCGTCCCGATCGAGGGCAAGGACGAGTACGTCCTGCCGAAGGCCGTCCAGCGCGAGGCCATCAAGCGCAGCATCGAGCACGTCGACCTGCTCCTCGTGAAGCGCGGCGAGAAGGTCACCGTCGAGATCCCGGTCCACACCGAGGGCGAGCTGGCCCCCGGCGGCAACCTGATCGAGAACGTGCTGAACGCCCTCCCGATCGAGGCCGAGGCCACCCACCTGCCCGAGTCGGTCACCGTCTCCGTCGAGGGCCTGGAGGCCGGCGCCTCCATCACCGCCGGTGACATCGCCCTGCCGAAGGGCGCGACCCTGGCCGTCGAGGCCGACGCCGTCGTGCTGCAGGTCATCGGCGCCCAGGCCCCCGAGGCCACCGAGGAGGAGGCCGCCGAGGGCGAGGCCGTCGAGGCCTGATCCCCGCCGGATCCGCTTCCGCCGCCCCCGGCCGCTCCTGACCCCAGGAGCGGCCGGGGGCGGCGGCGTTCGCCCGGCCGCCGCTCAGCCGTGCCCCGGCAGCAGCCGCAGCCGGACCTCCTGCGGCACCGGCTTCAGCGCCTCCCGCAGCGTCAGCCCGGAGACCCGCGGCAGCCGCCCGGCCAGCCAGTCGCAGACCTCCTCCGGGTGGTGCTTGGCGCCCTCGCGCAGCGACCAGCCCAGCGCCTTGCGCACGAAGAACCGGGGATCCGTCAGCAACGGGTCCGCGAGCGCCCCGAACTCCCCGAAGAAGAGCGGGAACCGCTCCGGCGAGCGGAGCGCCGGGAGGTGGCCCAGCACCCCGCCCCGGCGCACCCACAGCTCCTCCCGGCGGCTCCAGCGCAGCAGCACCTCCGCCGTCCCCGGGTACCGCAGCAGCAGCGGACCGGCCGCCTTCGGCGCGATCACGTCGACGTGCGCCCAGGTGTCGCACTGCTCCAGCATCCGCTCCAGCAGCGCCAGATCGGCCGGCACCAGCATCCGTTCGCGCGCCTCCAGCAGGAACCCGGCGCAGCTGCGCGACTCGTGCACCGGCCGCGCCCACAACTCCTCGACCAGCGCCAGCACCGCCGCCCGGTCCAGCTCCGGGTGGCGCCGGAGCAGACCGCGCACCGCGGCGCGCATCCCCGGCACCGGGACCCCGAGATGGCGCAGCGAACTCTTCAGGTACGCCTTCTCCTGCTCGGCGCGGCCGGGTACCACGGAGCCCTGCAACTGGGCGTCGAGCTCGGCGGCCAGTACGGCGGTCGGTGCGGTCACGGGCGGTCCTCCGGTCCGGCGGCGGTCGTCGTCACGACGGTACGCCGCCCCGGGCCGCCGCCGCGGACGCCCCTGCCACGGCCGGGCGCGGCGCCGCTGCGGATAATGGACCCGCAGGAACGAGGCGAGCGGAGATCGGTGATGAGCGCGGTGGCGGACGAGTACACGGGACCCTGGCTGGTCGTGGGCCTGGGCAACCCCGGCGAGGGCTACGCCCGCAACCGGCACAACATCGGCTTCATGGTGGCGGACCTGCTCGCGGAGCGGATGGGCGCGAAGTTCAAGGCGCACAAGAGCCGCGCCCAGGTCGCCGAGGGCCGGCTGGCCGGCCGGCGCGTGGTGCTGGCCAAGCCGATGACGTTCATGAACCTCTCCGGCGGGCCGACCACGGCGCTGCGCGACTTCTACAAGGTCCCCAACGGGGCGATCGTCGCGATCCACGACGAGCTGGACATCGACTACGCGGCCCTGCGGCTGAAGTGCGGCGGCGGCGACAACGGCCACAACGGGCTGAAGTCCATCACCAAGTCGCTCGGCGCCGACTACCACCGGATCCGCTGCGGCATCGGCCGCCCGCCGGGCCGGATGGAGGTCGCGGACTTCGTGCTGAAGGACTTCTCCTCCGCCGAGCGCAAGGACCTCGACTGGTTCGTGGACCGGTCGGCGGACGCCGTGGAGGCGCTGCTCTCCGAGGGGCTGGAGCGGGCCCAGAGCACCTACAACTCCTGACACGCGCCCGGGCCCCGGGAAGGCGGTGATCGCCTTCCCGGGGCCCGGTGCCGAGCAGTCGGCCGCTGCTCAGTGGGTGTCGTAGTAGCCGAACATGTCGACGATCAGGTCGGTGTTTCCGCCGCTGGCGTTCCAGAAGTCGATGATGCCGTTGGCACCGGTGTTCGCCTGGACCAGGTTCGGAACGGTCTGCCCCTTCACCCAGTTCAGCGCCGACGCGGTCGGCCGGGCCGGCCAGACCTCGGTGCCGTTCTTGTAGGCGTCCACGCTGTTCGGGTCCGGACCGACGCTCAGGAAGCCGGCCGTCGCGGTGTTCGTCACCGTGGCGTTGAACACGAAGCCGGAGATGGCCGGCTCGTCGTAGGACAGCGGCATGTAGGCGTAGGAGCCGCTGCTCAGCGGACCGTAGCTCCAGGTCGCCGGGTCACGGGTGTCGAGCAGCCGCTCCGGCGCGATCGGCAGGTAGGCGCCCTTGGCCGCGGGGCTGTAGTAGCCCACGATGTCGACGATGACGTCGGTCGGCAGACCGGCGCCGTTGCGGACCCGGATCTTGCCGTCGGAACCGACCGGCACGACGACGGAGTTGGCGATCGTCTGACCCGCGGTGAAGTTCAGGTTCGACGCGGTGGGCACCGACTGGCCGTCCGGGTAGACGTTCAGGAAGCCCGCGTTCTTCGGGTTGGTGACGGTCACGTTGAGCGCGACCGCGGTGATCCCGGAGCCCGGCAGGCCCGCCGTGCCGTTGCCGTTGATCTGCACGGCGAAGGAGCTGCCGCCGGCGACCTGGCCCTTGGCGGTGCCCAGGCCCTCACGGGTGTCCACCAGGCGGGTGGGGCCGGTCGGGGTGAAGCCGCTGGAGTCGGACTGGGTGAAGTACCCGGCCACGTCGGCGATCAGGTCGGTGGGCTTGCCGCTGCCGTTGTACAGGTCGACGTAGCCGTTCGCGCCGACCGGGACGATCGACAGGTTCGGCACCGTCTGGCCCGCCACGAAGTTGACGTTCGAGGTGATCGGCCGCTGGTCGCCCTCGCCGTAGGCCGTGATGTAGCCCGGTCCGGCGGCGTTGGTGACGGTGAGGTTGAGGACCACCGCGGTCACACCGGCGGGGATGCCGCCGTTGCCGGCGATCTGCACGCGGGTGCTGGTGAACGGCTGGATCTGGCCCTTGGGGGCGCCGGTGCCGTCACGGGTGTCCAGCAGACGGGTCGGGCCGTACGCGGTGTACGCCGAACCCGCGGTGGTGACCACCAGGGTGTTGGTCGCCGTGGTGACGCCGTCGCTGTCGGCGACGTTCACCGTGATGGTGTACGCACCGAGCTTCGCGTAGGTGTGCGCCAGGGTGGTCTGGCCCGCAGGCAGGTAGCCCGTGCTCTGCGGGGCCGAACCGTCACCCCAGTTGATGGTGGCGTTGGCCGTCGTGTTGACGCCCGTCACGTTGACGGCGAGCGAAATGCCGTACGCGCTGGTGTGCTTGGCGGTGAGGCCGGCCGCGAGGCCCGCGGTCTCGCCCGCGGTCAGGCTCTGCTTCGAGCCCGACGCCGTGCGGACCGACTTGGTCGCAGGGCTGGTGAAGGTGCTGAAGGTCGAGGCACCGGCCTTGGTCGGGTCGACGGTGTGGACTCCGTGCGCGGTGGGCGCAGCAGGAGACGAATCGGCCGCAAAGGCCACAGTAGGTATGAACGCGACGCCGGCCGCAATGGCGGCCGCGCTCGCAACGAGGCGGCGGTAGGACACCGGCCCCCCACTTCCGTTGAACGGTCAGGAGAGAAAGCGTGCACAGATTACAGATTCGCGGCAGGCCCAACAACGTCGATTCGCTTACGAATCGATCGTTCGCGACCGGGGGGGCGTACGGCCCTCGTTCGGGGCCGGACTACGCGGCCGCCGACCCCCGGTGGTGACGGAGGGTACACAACGGTCCTGCAACGCTTGCCCGCTGGGGCCTGAATCCCGGTCAGATCGAACCGTTCCATCGGATACGGTCTGACCCGTACGAAGGGGTTGAGGGGCTCGATCTGGGGGTAAGGAACGTGATTCGCTCCTACCGGGCGGCGCGGATGGTCGGCGGCGCGGCATTGTGCCTGGCGGCCACCGGGATCGCCGCCCCGGCCGCGGAAGCCGCCGGTGCGACGGCGGGCCCGGAGCCGTCCCCCGAGCCGGCCGCGGCCCAGATGGTGCCGCCGGTCAGCGGCTCGGTCGGCGGCTCGGCCGGACTCTACGCGGTGGCCGGCGGACTGGTCGTGGTGGCGGGCGGAGCGGCGACCTGGGTGCGCCGCCGCCGGGCCGACCGCGAGGGCTGACCGCCGCAGGCACAGGGCCGACCCCAGCCGGGGTCGGCCCCTCGCGTTCCCGGCGGAAGATTTCCTCCCGGTCTGTCGTCCGTTCCGGCCCGCCGGTGCGTCAGGTGGGCATGACGATGAAGGGTGACCCGTTCGACGCCTTCGTCGGAGCGCGGTACCAGGCGCTGCTCCGCGCGGCGTTCCTGATCACCGGCGACCTCCACGACGCCCGGGACCTGCTGCACGACGCCCTCGCCCGGGTGTACGTCCGGCGCCGGTCGATCCGCGAGGAGTCGGCGACCGAGGCCTACGTGCGCCGCACCATGGTGCGCACGCACGTCTCCCGCTGGCGCCGCACCAGGCGCGAGGTCCTCACCGACCGCCTGCCGGACGTCGCCGGGCCGGAGACGACGGCGGGGGACGAGCAACTGGCCACGGCCCTGCGCGCGCTGCCGCCGCGGCAGCGCGCCGCGGTCGTGCTCCGCTACTGGGCCGACCTGCCGGTCTCCGCGGTGGCCGAGGAGATGGGCTGCACGCTCGCGACGGCGAAGACACATCTCGGACGGGCGATGACCACGCTCCGGCGCGACCTCGCGCCCGAGCGGGAGGTGAGCCGACATGGATGACGAGGAATTCGGACGCGCACTGGCCGGCCGCCTGGAGGCGGCCGCGGACGCCCGGGTGGGCGCGGCGGAGGTGCCGCTGGCCGGGCTCCGCGCCCTGGGCCGGCGCCGGGTGCTCCGCCGCCGCGGGGCGCAGGCGGCCGCCGCCGCGGCCGTGGTGCTGGCCGGCCTGCTGCCGCTGCTGCACGGCGGCCCGGAGGGTGCGCCGGCGCCGGCGGCCACCGCCCCGGCGCCCGCGCCGGACGTCACGGAGCTGCCCGACCCGACCTGCCCGGCCCGGCTGCGGAGCGGGGCGCCCGGCACCGCCCCGATCGGGGACAGCGGGCCGGACGAAACGGCCGAGCGGGCCTGGAGGTTCGCCCTGCGGGAGGACCGCTTCCACATCTCCGGGGTCTGCGTGGACCGCGGCGCCGGGCAGGTGCTGGTCTTCCGGGTGCCCGGCAGCGACCTGGACGCCCGGCTCTCGGCGGCTCTCGGCGGGGCTGCGGGCACCCTGCGCTTCCGCGACGCGCCCTACTCGCAGTTCGACCTGGGCCGGGTGCTCAACACGGTCGTGGGGGACACCAGGTACTGGCGGGACCGCGGGGTGGAGATCACCGGCATGGGCGAGCTGGTGGACGGCACCGGGATCGCCCTCGGCACGCCGCAGGCGGACACCGCCCGGGCCGACCTCGTGGCGCGCTACCGGCCGTACGCGGTGGAGGTGGTGGAGCAGCCCTCGGCGACGGGGTGACGCGCCGAGGGGCGGCCCCGCGGTGTGCGGGACCGCCCCTCGGGCCGGGCGGATGCGGCGTCAGCCGGTGTTGCGCAGACCGGCGGCGATGCCGTTGACGGTCAGCAGCAGGGCGCGGGCCCGCAGCGGGTCCTCGCTCAGCCCCTTGGCGGCCTCGTCGCGCTGCCGGCGCAGCAGCGCCACCTGGAGGTACGAGATCGGGTCGAGGTAGGCGTCGCGGACGGCGAAGGTCTGCTTCAGCACCGGGTTGTGGTCGAGCAGTTCGGTCTCGCCGGTGAGCCGGAGCACCTCGCGCAGGGTGCGCTCGTGCTCCTCGGTGATCTGGTCGAAGACGTGGTGCAGGTCGGCCGGCACCAGCTGCTCGACGTAGTGGCGGGCGATCCGCAGGTCGGTCTTGGCCAGCGTCATGGCGACGTTGGACAGGAAGTTGCGGAAGAAGTGCCACTGGCCGTACATCTCGTCCAGCACGTCGCCGAGGCCGGCCTCGCGGGCGGCGGCGAGGCCCGCGCCGACGCCGTACCAGCCGGGGACGATCTGCCGGGACTGCGTCCAGCCGAAGACCCACGGGATGGCCCGCAGGCCGTCCAGCCCGGCGCCGGAGTCGGGGCGGCGGGACGGGCGGGAGCCCAGGTGCAGCGAGGCGAGCTGGTCGACCGGGGTGGCCGCGAAGAAGTACTTCGGCAGGTCCTCCTGCTCGACCAGGCCGCGGTAGGCGGTGTGCGCGGCCTCGGAGACCTGGTCCATCGCGGCGTCCCAGCGGGCCAGCTCCTCCGGGGCCTGCCGCGGCGCGGTGTGCAGCGCCGAGGCGGCGAGCGTCGCGGAGACGGTGAGTTCGAGGTTCTCCCGGGCCAGCGACGGCAGCAGGTACTTGTCGGAGATGACCTCGCCCTGCTCGGTCACCTTGATCTCGCCCTCCAGGGTGCCCCAGGGCTGGGCGAGGATCGCCTCGTGCGAGGGGCCGCCGCCGCGGCCGACGGTGCCGCCGCGGCCGTGGAAGAGCCGCAGCCGGATGCCGTAGCGGTGGGCGACGTCGCGCAGCCGGCGCTGGGCGCGGTGGATCTCCCACTGCGAGGTGGTGATGCCGCCGAACTTGGAGGAGTCCGAGTAGCCGAGCATGACCTCCTGGATGTCGCCGCGCAGCGACACCAGCAGGCGGTACGACGGGTCGGAGAGCATCTCGTCGAGGATCCGGTCGGCCTGCTGCAGCTCGTCGGTGGTCTCCAGCAGCGGCACGATGCCGATCTTGGCGATGCCGGCGTGCAGGTCGATCAGACCGGCCTCGCGGGCCAGCACCGCCGCCGCGAACACGTCGTCCGCGCCCTGGCACATCGAGATGATGTACGACTCGACGATCTCGTCGCCGAACCGCTCGAAGCCCTCGCGGATCGTGCTGAACACGCCGAGGGTCTTCGCGCCGGCCGCGTCCAGCGGGGCCGGGACGGGCGCGAGCGGACGGCGGGAGCGGAGCTCCTTGGCGAGCAGCCGCTGCCGGTACTCGCGCGGCATGTCCGCGTAGCGCCAGGCCTCCTCGCCGAGCCGGTCGAAGAGCTGGCCGAGCGCGTGGTGGTGGGCCTCGGCGTGCTCGCGGACGTCCATGGTCGCGAGCTGCAGGCCGAACGCCTCGACGGTGCGGATCGCGCGGGCCAGGCGGCCGTCGGCGATCAGCCCGCCGCGGTGGGCGCGCAGCGAGTCCTGGATCAGGCGCAGGTCGGCGACCAGCTCGCGGGTGCCGACGTAGTCGCGGCCCTCGACGTGCGGGGTGCCCGCGGCCAGCCGGTCCCGGGTGTTCTCCAGCTTGAGGCGGACGCAGGTGGCCTTGAGCCGGTACGGCTCCTCGGCGTTCATCCGCCTGTAGCGGGGGCTGAGCTCCGGCAGCGCCTTGAGGTCGGCGTCCAGCGAGGCCAGCAGCTCCTCGCTCGCCCCGGCCAGGCGCACCGAGGTGGAGAGCGAGTTGCGCAGGTCGTCGACGGTGGCGAGGGCGTCCTTGATGCCGTACTCGTGCTGCAGGTTGAGCACGTCCCAGGTGACCTGCGGGGTCACGTTGGGGTTGCCGTCGCGGTCGCCGCCGATCCAGGTGCCGAAGGTCAGCGGGCGCACCCCGTCGGGCAGCGCCAGGCCGACCCGGGCGAGCTCCTCGTGCAGCTCCTCCAGGACGGCGGGGACGGCCTCGCGGTACAGCTCGTCCAGGTAGTAGACGGCGTTGCGGGCCTCGTCCGTCGGCTCGGGGCGGGCGATCCGCAGCTCGTCGGTCTGCCACAGCAGGTCGATGACCTCGGCGAGCCGGCGGTCGGCCTGGCGCTTCGCCGAGGAGTGCCGCACGGGGTCGGCCTCGGACAGGCCCGAGGCGAGGTGCTCGCGGTGGATGCGCTCCAGCAGCTCGCCGATCCGGCGCAGCTTGTTGAGCACGCTGCGGCGGGCGGCCTCCGTCGGGTGCGCGGTGAACACCGGCCGGACGGCCAGGTGGGCCAGGGTGTCCTGGAGGTGCTTCGGGTCCGCCTCGGCGAGCTGGTCCGCGGTCTGCGCGAGCAGCGAGCCCTCGCGGGCCCGGCGGGTGGCGAACTCGCGGCCGCGGTGCACCTGCTCGGTGACGTTGGCGAGGTGGAAGTAGGTGGAGAAGGCACGGACGAGCTTGCCCGCGGTCTCCAGGTCGATGCCGGCGAGCAGTTCGGCGGTGGCCTCGCCGTCGGTGCGGCTGAGCAGGCGGACCTGCTCCACCAGGCCGAGCAGCTCGGGGCCCTCCTGCCGGACCAGCGTCTCGCCGAGCAGGTCGCCGAGGCGTCGGATGTCCGCGCGCAGGGCGGCGTTGTCGGCGTCGGGGCCGGCGGTCGCGGACGAGGCGTCCGACGAGGCGGGGACCGGAGCGGTCACGGCTGTCTCCCTGTGGTGGTGGGGGGTTCGGCAACGGCTCTCATCACCTTTGTAACGGTGATGCGTGCGGACCGCGCTGTCCGACCCGCACAGCATAGGTGGCACCGGGTGCCGCGTCCGAGATTGGCCGGATGGCGGACAGGGCGCCGCTCGCGCCGGGTCCCGCGGAACTCGCTGGGGAGGGCCCGAGGGGCGGCCTTACGCTGTCCCCCATGAGCAAGTCGCCGGAGGGGGGCGGGCCGGTCCACACCCTGGGGTGGTGGCCCCGGCGCCGCAGTGCGCTGCTGGACGTGGGGCTGGCCGGACTGGCCGGACTGGAGTGCGCCGCGGGGGCGTACGGCATGGTGGGGGACCGGCTGCACCTCGGTGCGCCGGCCGCGGTCGTGTCGGCGGTCCTGGGGGCACTGGCCGGGGCGACGCTGGTCGTGCGGCGGCGCTGGCCGGCCGTACCCGTCCTGGTCGGACTGGTCTTCGTGCCCGGCCTGTTCGGCATGGTGCTGCTGGTCGTCTCGCTCTACACGCTGGCCGCCACCTGGGAGTGGCCCTCGCGCCGCCGCCGGGTCGTCGCGCTCTCCGCGATCGCCCTCGCCGAGACCTTCGGCATGGCCCTCGTCTACATGCTCGCCCCCACCCAGGTGCCCGCCGAGGAGACCCCGCCGACCTGGGTGTTCGTCCTGCTGGCCGCCCTCGTCTCGGTCGGCCTGACCGTGCCGCCGGTGGTCACCGGCCTCTACGTCGGCGCCCGCCGCCGGCTCGTCGAATCGCTCACGGACCGGGCGCTCGGCCTGGAGGCCGAACTCGACCTGCTCGCCGAACAGGCCAGCGAACGGGCCCGGCGGGCCCGGCTGGAGGAGCGCACCCGGATCGCCCGCGAGATGCACGACGTGGTCGCCCACCGGGTCAGCCTGATGGTGGTGCACGCAGGAGCACTGGAGCGGATCATCACCAAGGACCCGGAGAAGGCGCAGGCCAGCGCCAAACTGATGGGAGAGGTCGGCCGGCAGGCCCTGGACGAGCTGCGGGAGATCCTCGGCGTGCTGCGGATGGCCGAGCCGACCGCGGCCGCCGCCGAGGGCACGGGCGGCCTCACCGAGGTCACCGGACTCGTCGAACAGTCCCGGGCCGCCGGGATGGCGGTCTCGCTGACCGTCAGCGGCGAGCGCCGCCCCTACCGCGGGGACGCCGAGCAGACCGCCTACCGGGTCGTCCAGGAAGGGCTGACCAACGCCCACAAGCACGCCGGCGGGGCCCGGGTGTCCGTCCTGCTGGCCTTCGTGCCGAACGGGGTGCGGGTGGCCGTGGTCAACGACTGCCCGGGCGGCGCCGAGCCCGTCCGCCTGCCGAGCGGCGGCAACGGGCTGGTCGGCATGCGCGAACGGGTCGTCTCCCTCGGCGGCAGCTTCGACGCCGGCCCGGAGCCGGACGGGGGCTTCCGCGTCGAGGCGGTGCTGCCCTCCCGGCTGGCGGTGCCCTCGGAACGGCTGATCTGAACGGACGAGCACCTCAGGGGCGCGGGGAACCGCGCGATCCGGATGCGGGTCGCCGGGTGAACTCCGGTCGGCCGTGGCCGTCAGGCGACCCGCTCCCTGGTTGCGCGGCTCCCCGCGCCCCTCGTGGTTCGCCCTCCGGGGGCGCTTTCAGCAGGCGGTCGGCGAGCCCCGGGCCGACCAACGGGCTGAAGAGGCGGACGGCCGGCGGGAGGGCGAGGCCCACCGCGAGGGTCAGGGCGAAGGTGCCGAACAGGGGCAGCGCCGTCCAGGCGTGGTGCAGGACCCGGGCGTGGTAGACGCCGGAGGCCTGGACGAGCTTCAGCGGCAGCCCGTGCAGCAGGTAGACGTGGAGCGAGGCCGCGCCCAGCGCCGTCCAGCGGGTCCGGCCCTCCGGCAGCAGGGCCAGGAACGCCGCCCCGGCGACCAGGGACAGCAGGCCGAGCGAGGCCCTGACGGCCAGCCACACCGGGTACGGGACGTGCAACTGTGCGCCGCTGCCGGTGTACTCCACCCAGCCCGGGTTCAGCAGTTCGGGGGCGGCGAGCCACAGCACCGCGAAGACCGCGGCCAGCACCGCCGGGGCCCAGCGCCGGACGACCGGCCGCCGCAGCAGGGCGACGTGGTGCGGGCGCAGCACCAGCCCGAGCACGAACCACGGCAGGAAGGCGAGGGTGCGGCTGAGCGCGAGCTCCTCCGGCAGCGCCCGGGCGGCGCCCGAGGCGGCCGCGACCAGCACGGCCACCGCCAGCGGATGCCGCAGCGCCGTCCACAGCGGCACGGTCAGCCGCCAGACGAACAGCGAGAGCAGGAACCAGGTCAGCCAGCGCGGCTCCAGCAGCGAGAACGGCGCGAACCGGCCCTCCAGCACCATGCCGACCAGGTTGTACAGCACCTGGAAGACCAGGTACGGCACGGCGACGCCGGTCACCAGGCGACGGCCGTCCACCGCCGGACGGCCCGGCCGGGGCTGCGCGAACCGGCCGCACAGCGTCACGAACACTGGCATCGCGAAGGCCGCGACGGTCAGCACCGCGGCGGCGACCGTCCGGTCGGCGCCGGCCAGCGGCATCCAGGTGTGCGCGCACACCACCAGCGCGACCGCCGCGAACTTGGCGTTGTCGAAGAGCGGCTGCCGCCCGGGGGCCTCTGCGGTGTCGGGGCCGGCGCCGGTGTCGGGGGTCTCGGTGCGGTCCGCGGCGGCGGCGGCGGGGGCGCTCATCGCGATTCCTCCCGGTCCTCTCCTCGGAATTTCCACACAGTGTGGACCCGGGGCGGGCAGGACGGGAGGGGTTCGGGCGAAAGCGGTGCGCCCGCGCACGAAGGGTGGCGGACGGGGGTGCACCGGCCGACGATCCGTCAGCCGGTGCGGGGGAAACGGTCGGTGCCGACGCGTCAGGCGCGCAGCCGCTCCGGGGTGAGCCCCATGACCAGGGTGGCGAGCGCCTGGTCGACCGTGGCACCGAGGTACCACTCGCCGGTGTGGTCCAGGCTGAAGACCCGGCCGAGTTCGTCGATCGCCAGGAGCGCCTGGCCGTACCGCTCCTCGCCGAGCGGGGCGAGGCGGGTGCCGAGCGCGCGGCCGAGGTCGGCCAGGGTGCGCGGCTGGTGCAGGCCGCAGCGCGGGTCGAGCAGGAAGGGGGTGCGGGCCAGTGCCCGGCCGGCGCCGTCCAGGTCGAAGGCCAGCCCGCCGAACTCGGCCCAGGCCTCCACGGCGGCGGGGAAGACGGAGTGCGGGGTGTCCAGGGGCCCGCCGTGCACGGCGAGCACGTCCGCCCAGGCCTCGGCCTGGCGGATCTCCCAGCGTCCGGGGTGCCAGCCGGCCTGCTTGAGGGCGGCGGCCACGTCGGCGGGGAAGCGCGGTTGGGTTCGTACGGCGGTCGCGTTCAGGGTCTGCTCCGTGGTTCGGGGACAGGGACGGCGCGCGTCAGCGGGTGGTGGGCCCGACGGCGACGCTCGCGACGTTCATGTGGTCCAGCAGGGCCGCGCAGGAGCGGCACGGCGGCGCGTGCGTGCCGTGCGCCGGGTCCCCCTCCTCGCGGATGCGCAGGGTGGTCAGCCGGGCGCCCCGCAACGCCTTGCGGGCGTCGTGCAGGCCCAGCGGCTTGCGCGAGGCGCGCTTGGACCGCGCCCCGTCCACCGTGGTGAGGTACTGGGAGAGCAGCACCGCCTCCGGGCACCGCCCGGTGAACCGCTCGCGGTGCTCGATCGGCAGGCCGGCGAGGAAGTCCCCGACCAGCGGGTGGAGCAGCGGAGCGAGGTCGGCCTTGTCGCCGGCCAGGGTGTGCACCTCGCCGTTCTTCAGCGAGAGCGCCGCCGCGACCGCGGGCAGCACGCTGTCCCGCACGTGCAGCAGGCGCGGCACGGCCGGGGCCGCCGGCTGCTCGGCGGTGCCGGCCTCCCGGTCGGCCGTCGGGCTCGCTGACATGGTTCTCCTCGATCGCTTTCCGCGCGGGTCTCCGGCCCCGGTCGGCAGTCTGCCGGGGTGCTGACGGTCGGTGGACGCCGACCTGCTCCCTCATTGTGGGCCTCAAGACTGTCAAACCCTTCGCAGCGCCGCGGACCCGGGGTGTACGGAGCGTTGCGAAGGCCGTCACGGCGCGCCGCGGGTTTGCGGATTCGGCCCCCGGGGGCGTACGGCGGCCGGTACCGTTCCAGCGGCGGGGCCACCTGGGCAGCACCGTGGGGCGCCGCCGGCCGCTGGGCCGGCGGCGGTGATCCGATCCGGGGGCCGCACGGACGCGGGGTGCTCCGGGGCGGTGACGCTCCGGCACCGGACAAGGGGGGTCTTGTCGATGTCGACGCAGCACGGGCAGGGGCACGCGCCGGCGCAGGAGGCGCACGAAGCGCCCGGCGAGCACGTCCCCACGCCGGGTGCGACCGGGTCCGCGCCCGGGCGCCGGATCGGCCTCGCCGTGGTCGGCGCCGGGTACTGGGGACCCAACCTCGTCCGCAACGCCCAGCAGACGCCCGCCCTGCGGCTGCACTGGCTGTGCGACCTGGACGAGGAACGCTCCCGCCGGGTGCTCGGCGAGTACAGCACCGTCCGCACCACCACCTCCTTCGACGAAGTCCTCGCCGACGACCGGGTCGAGGCCGTCGCCGTCGCCACCCCCGCCGCCGCCCACTACAAGCTGGTGCGCGCCGCCCTGGAGGCCGGCCGTCACGTGCTCGTCGAGAAGCCCATCACCACCACCGCCGACGAGGCCGCGGAATTGTGCGAACTCGCTGAAGAACGCGGACTGGTGCTGATGTGCGACCACACCTTCTGCTACACGCCGGTGGTCCGCCGGATCCGCGAGCTCGTGCACGGCGGCGAGATCGGCGACGTCCAGTTCTTCGACTCGGTGCGGATCAACCTCGGCCTCGTCCAGCCCGACGTGGACGTGCTCTGGGACCTCGCCCCGCACGACCTGTCGATCCTCGACTTCGTGCTGCCGCCCGGCGTCGAACCGGTCGGCGTCAGCGCCCAGGGCGCCGACCCGATCGGGGCCGGCCGCGCCTGCGTCGCCTACCTCACCGTCCGGCTCAGCAACGGCGCGCTCGCCCACTGCCACGTCAACTGGCTCTCGCCGACCAAGGTCCGCACCACCCTGATCGGCGGCTCCCGGCGGACCCTCGTCTGGGACGACCTCAACCCGCAGGCCCGGCTGGCGGTCCACGACCGCGGCGTCGACCTCACCCCGCCCGACGAGCTCACCGACGCCATCCGGCACCGCGCCATGATCTCGTACCGGGTCGGCGACATGGTCGCCCCCGCCCTGGTCGAACAGGAGGCGCTGCGCAACGTGATGGCCGAGTTCGCCGCCGCCGTCACCGAGGGCCGGGCCCCGCTCACCGACGGCCGCTCCGGCCTGCGGGTGCTGCGCCTGCTGCACGCCGCCTCCCGCAGCCTCGAACTCGGCGGCGCCACCGTGCCCGTCGGCCCGGCCGCCGGCACCGTCACCGCACCGCCGGGCCCCGCACTGCCGAGCCCCGCACCGTCGTCCACCGCACAGGAGAGGGCCGCCGCCCGATGAACGCAGTCCCCGTCCCCGGCTCCCGCTGCCTGGTCACCGGAGGCGCCGGCACCATCGGCTCCACCGTCGTCGACCAGCTGATCGAGGCCGGTGCCCGCGAGGTCGTCGTGCTCGACAACTTCGTCCGCGGACGCACGGAGAACCTCGCCCGCGCCCGGGAGCTCGCCGCCCCCGGCCAACTGCGGGTCGTCGACGGCGACATCCGCGACCGCGCACTGCTGCGCGAACTCCTCGGCGACGACACCGACCTGCTCTTCCACCTCGCCGCGATCCGGATCACCCAGTGCGCCGCCGAACCCCGGCTCGCCCTGGAGATCATGGTCGACGGCACCTTCGACGTCGTCGAGGCCGCCGCCGAGAAGGGCGTCCGCAAGCTGATCGCCTCCTCCACCGCCTCCGTCTACGGCCTCGCCGACACCTTCCCGACGCCGGAGACCCAGCACCCCTACAACAACGACACCTTCTACGGCGCCGCCAAGGCGTTCAACGAGGGCATGCTGCGCAGCTTCCACGCCATGACCGGCCTGGACTACGTCGCGCTGCGCTACTTCAACGTGTATGGGCCCCGGATGGACGTCCACGGCCGGTACACCGAGGTGTTCATCCGCTGGATGGAGCGGATCGCCTCCGGCGAACCCCCGCTGATCTTCGGCGACGGCACCCAGACCATGGACTTCGTCTACACCGAGGACATCGCCCGGGCGAACCTGCTCGCCGCCGCGGCCCCCGTCACCGACCGGGTCTACAACATCGCCTCCGCGAGCGAGGTCTCGCTGCGCGGCCTCGCCGACGCGCTGCTCGCCGCGATGGACCGCAGCGACCTCGACGTCGAGCACGGCCCGGCCCGCGGCACCGCGGGCGGCGTGGTCCGCCGGCTCGCCGACATCTCCGCCGCCGAACGCGACCTCGGCTGGAAGCCCGACCTCGGCCTCGACGAGGGCCTGCGCCGGCTCGTCGCCTGGTGGCGCGCGCAGTGACCACGACCGACCCGCGAGCAGTTCGGAGCACCCCCGTGTCCAGTACCCCCGCGGCCGTCATCCCCGTCATGGTGCCGTGGCTCGGCGAGGAGGAGGCCGAGGCCGCCGCCGAGGCCGTCCGCTCCGGGTGGGTCGCCCAGGGCCCGCGGGTCGCCGCCTTCGAGCGGGCCTTCGCCGAGCACCTCGGCGTCCCGCACGCGGTCGCCGTCTCCTCCTGCACCACCGCGCTGCACCTCGCCATGATCGGCGCCGGGGTCGGGCCCGGCGACGAGGTGGTGGTGCCCTCGCTCTCGTTCGTCGCCACCGCCAACGCCGTCACCTACGTCGGCGCCGTCCCGGTCTTCGCGGACGTCGACCCCGCCACCGGCAACCTCACCGCCGACACGGTCGCCGCCGTGCTCACCGACCGCACCAGGGCCGTGATCGCCGTCGACCAGGGCGGCGTCCCGGTCGACCTCGACGCGATCCGGGCCCTGGCCGAACCCCGCGGCGCCACCGTCGTCGAGGACGCCGCCTGCGGCGCCGGCTCCGTCTACCGGGGCCGCCCGGTCGGCGCCGCCGCCGCGATCGCCGCCTACTCCTTCCACCCGCGCAAGCTGCTCACCACCGGCGAGGGCGGCATGGTCACCTGCCACGACGCCGACCTCGCCGCCCGGCTGCGCCGGCTGCGCGAGCACGGGATGAGCGTCTCCGCTTCCGACCGGCACAGTGCCTCCGGCGGCGCCGCCGTCGTCGAGACCTACGACGAGATCGGCTTCAACCACCGGATGACCGACATCCAGGCCGCCGTCGGCCTGGTCCAGCTGGGCAAGCTGCCCGCCATGGTCGCCCGGCGGCGCGAACTCGCCGAGCGCTACCGCAGCCTGCTCGGCCCGCTCGCCGCACGGCTGGTCGCCGACCCCGCCCACGGCACCGGCAACTACCAGGCCTGCTGGCTGCTGCTGCCGGAAGGCGCCCCCGACCGCACCGAGGTGCTCGCCCGGCTCGCCGCCGCCGGAGTCTCCGCCCGGCGCGGCATCATGGCCGCCCACCTGGAGGCCCCGTACAAGGGCACCGCCCGGGTGCCGCTGCCCGCCACCGAGCTGATCACCCACCGCTCGCTGATCCTGCCGCTGTTCCACACCCTCACCGAGGAGCAGCAGGACCGCGTCGTCGCGGCCCTCCGGGAGGCCGTCGGGTGACCTCGATCAGGCACCTCGGGCACGCCGGCTTCGCGGTCGAGCACGCCGGCCTGCGGCTGCTGATCGACCCGTGGTTCCACCCCGCGTTCCTGGGCGCCTGGTTCCCGTACCCGGACAACCGGCCGCTGCTGCCCGAGGTGGTGGCCGGCCGCTGGGACTACCTCTACGTCTCGCACACCCACGAGGACCACCTCGACGAGCGGCTGCTCGACCGGCTCTCCCGGGACACCGCCGTCCTGGTGCCCCGTTACCGGACCCGGTCGCTGCAGCGCCGGCTCGCCGCACTCGGCTTCACCCGGCAGGTGCCGCTCGGCCACCGGGAGACCCACCGGCTCGGCCCGGACGCCACCGCCACCATGCTGCTGGACACCAGCCACAAGGAGGACAGCGGCCTGCTGCTGGACCTCGGGGGCTTTCGCTTCCTCGACCTCAACGACTGCAACCCGCCGCTGTCCGACCTGCCCGGCGGCGTCGACCTGCTGGCCGCCCAGTACTCCGGCGCCATGTGGTACCCCAACGCCTACGACTACCCGCCCGCGCGGATGGCCGCCAAGACCGCCGCCGTCCGCGCCGACCTGATGGACAGTCTGGTCCGCAAGGTCCGGCTCACCGGCGCCCGCCGCTACCTGCCCTCGGCCGGCCCGGCCTGCTTCCTCGACCCGGAGCTCGACCGGTTCAACGACCGCGAACGGACGATCTTCCCGCACTGGGAGGACGTCGCCGCCGACTTCGCCGCCGCCTGTCCCGGGGTCGAGGTCGTCCGGACGGCCCCCGGCGACACCGTCGGCGCGCTCCCCGGGCCCGACGGCCGGCAGGTGCCCCCGGCCCCGCCCGGCCGCTGGCTCACCGACCCGGCCGGCTATCTCGCCGACTACCGCGAACGCCGCCGCGAGGAGTGGCAGGCGTACCACCGCGGCGAGCCCGCGCCGCCCACCGCCGAGGAGGTCGACGCCCACTTCGACCGGCTCCGCCGGCTCAACCGCCCGCTGCTCGCCGACTACCGCGGCCAGCTCGCCGTGGAGGCCGGCGGCGTGGCCTGGCGGATCGCCCTCGGCGACCTCGCCGCCCGGGTCGACCTGGAGGACGAACCGGTCGACCCCGGCTACACCATCCGCGTCCCGCCGCGCGCCCTGCGCGCCGTCCTCGACGGCCGGGCCGGCTGGGAGGAGGCCCTGCTCTCCATGCGCCTCGCCCTGCACCGCGACCCGGACGTCTTCGACCTCACCCTGCTCTCGCTGCTGCGGTACGGCCACCAGCCCGCCCAGACCCGCCGGCTGGTGCACGAGCGCACCGCCTCCGACGAGACCGTCCGGCGCGCCGGCCTGCGGCTGCAGCGCTGGTGCCCGCACGCCGGCGAGGACCTCGCCCACGCCGTGATCGCCGACGGCGTCGTCGAGTGCCCCCGCCACCACTGGCGGTGGGACGCCGCGACCGGCGCCTGCCTCTCCGGCGGCAGCCTCCCGCTGCGCGTGGAGCCCGAGCCCGCCGAGCCCGAGCCCGAAGCCGTGCCCGTGCCCGCACTGTCCACCGAACCCGCCGAGGGGCGAATCCCATGACCGACATCCCGCTCGTCGACCTGCACGCCGCCCACGCCGAGGTCGCCGAGGAGGTGCGCGCGGGCTTCGACGCCGTCCTGGCGAGCGGCGCCTACATCAAGGGCCCCGACGTGGCCGCCTTCGAGGCCGAGTACGCCGCCTTCTCCGGGGTGCGGCACGCGGTCGGCGCCGCCAACGGCACCGACGCCCTCGAACTCGCCCTGCGCGCCCTCGACCTGCCGCCCGGCTCCGGCGCGGTGCTGCCCGCCAACACCTTCGTCGCCACCGCCGAGGCGGTCGTCCGGGCCGGGCTGCGGCCCGTCCTGGTCGACGTCGACCCCGAGCACCTCTTGATCGACCCGGCGGCCGTCGCCGACGCGCTGCCCGGCGCCGCGGTGCTGCTGCCCGTCCACCTCAACGGCCAGCTCGCCCCGATGGCGCCGCTGCTGGAGGTCGCCGGCGGGCTGCCCGTGGTCGAGGACGGCGCACAGTCCCAGGGCGCCCGGCAGGACGGCCGGGTCTCCGGCTCCTGGGGCCGGATCGCCGCCACCAGCTTCTACCCCGGCAAGAACCTCGGCGCCTACGGCGACGCCGGCGCGGTGGTCACCGACGACGAGGGCCTCGCCGCCGCCGTCCGGCTGATCGGAGACCACGGCTCCGGCCGCAAGTACGTGCACGAGCGGTTCGGCTTCAACTCCCGGATGGACACCCTGCAGGCCGTCGTGCTGCGCGCCAAGCTGCGCCGGCTGCCCACCTGGAACGAGGCCCGCCGGGCCGCCGCCGCCCGCTACGACGCGCTGCTCGCCGGCGTCGAGGGCCTCACCCTGCCGCGCACCCTGCCCGGCAACGAGCACGTCTGGCACCTGTACGCCGTCCGGGTGGCACGCGGCCGCGACGCCGTCCTCGCCGACCTGCAGGCCGCCGGGATCGGCGCCGGGGTGCACTACCCGGTGCCCGTCCACCTGCAGCCCGCCTTCCGCGGCCTCGGCCACGCCGAGGGGGCCTTCCCGGTGGCCGAGCGGGCCGCCGCCGAACTGCTCACCCTGCCGCTCTTCCCGCAGATCACCGAGGACCAGCAGGGCCGGGTGGCGGAGGTGCTGGCGAAGGCGGTGCGCCGCTGACGCGGTGCCGCCCGGAACGGGAGTGACGCCCCTGGTCTCCAGGGGTGTCCCTTCCCCTACGCTGGTGCCCGCAACAGTGCAGAGCCAGTGGGGGAGCCCTGATGACGACAGGTCGGCCCGGCGCCGCCGCCGCGCCCAACTCGGCGTACGCGGGCCAGGTGGTGCAGTTCCCGGACCCGATCCGGGCCGAGAAGCACCCGGCCGGTGTCCGCGTGGACGAGTACGGCTTCCCGGACTTCGGTCCGTACGCCGCCGCGGCCGCCGAGGTGGCCGACCCGCCGGAGGGCTTCGGCGTGGACGAGCTGCGGCTCACCGACTACGTGTCCGCCAACGCCGCGCTGTTCACCCAGGGCCACGAGCTGTGGGCCGACCTGACGACCGCCGTCGCCACCCCGCCCGGCTGGACCTGGCACCACGCCGTCGGCCGGGCCGCGCCCGGCTGGCGCCGGATGGAGCTCGTCCCCGTCGAGGTCAAGGCGCTCCTGCGGCACCACGGCGGCCTCGCCCGCTCCTCCGCCGACCACGCCCGCCGCGGCACCCGCCCGCTCCAGGAGCGCCGGCCGGTGCACTTCCCGCTGGCCATGGACGGTGGGGACCCGGTCGCGGTGTCCGAGGACCTGGTGCAGCGCGCCGAGCAGCGGCTCGGGCACCCGCTGCCCGGCGCCTACCGCAGCTTCCTGAAGATCGCCGGCGGCCGCGCCCCGGCCGGCGTCGCCCTGGACGCCGACTACGGAGTCCTCCTCGACCAGCCGTTCCTGACGCTGAGCGAGGAGTACGGCGTGCACGACCTGGTGTACGCCAATAAGTGCCTGCGCGACCACCTCACCAAGGACTACCTGGGCATCGCCTACGTCCAAGGCGGTCTGCTCGCGCTCAAGGTGCGGGGCGAACGGACCGGTTCGGTCTGGTTCTGCCCGTACGACGACGCGCGCGACGGCGGCGGCACGGAACCGCCGGAGGAGAGGGTGGCGCGGCTGCTGCTGCCCTGCGGGGAGAGCTTCGACGCGTTCCTGCTCCGGCTGGCGGGCAGTCCGCCGGAGCTGGAGACGGTCGCGGAGCTGATGGTGGACGGCGGGTTCGCCCGGGCCGTCCCGGTGAACTGAGCAACGGAGGGGTGAGCCGGGCGTGGTGACGTACGCGCAGGCGCAGGAGATCGCCGAGGACTGGATCAACGCCGGCGTGCCGCGCTCCCGGCAGCGCGAGGTACGGGTGCGGGAGTTCGACCTGGGCTTCGTCTGCTGGGCGGTGGAGGGGGCCGAGGGCGAGCCCCCGGAGGGCGGCGAGGTGCGGCTGGTGATCGCCCGGGACAGCGGGGCGAGCACCCTCTGGCCGCCGCTGCCGGTCAACGAGGTGGTCCGCCAGTTCGAGGAGACGTACGGCGGCCGGACGGAGCCCAACCCGGCCGGCGCCGCCCGGCCGGTGCCGGGCGCGGTCGAGGCGACCTCGTTCCTGCTCAGCCCGCCGCAGTGGCTGCAGGAGGCCGGGGCGGCCGCGATCGCCGCCGAGAACGAGCGGCTGGGCACGCCCGCCGCCGAGCCGCCCGCGGCACCCGCCGCGGCGGCCGTGCCGGAGCCCGTCCCGGCGGCCCCGGCCGTGCAGACCATGCCGCCCGCCTCCGACCGGCCGGCCGGCGACGCGCCGACCATGCTGGCCCCGCCCTCGCAGCTGGACGGGCTGCGGGAGCGGTCCGCCGAGGCGCCGCCGCCCGGCTCGGAGGGCCTGACCGTGCCGATGCCCGTCCCGCCGCCGCCCGGCTCGGAGGGGCTCACCGTGCCCATGCCGGCCACCGCGATGCCCGCCGCCGCCCCGCCGGCCGCCACCGTCGCGATGCCCGAGGGCTTCGGGTTCGACGTGCCGCCCGCCGCGCCGCCGGCGCCGCCCGCCGTACCGCCGACCGCCCCGCCGCCGTTCCCCGGGCCGGGCACGCCCTCGGCCGGCACCCCGGTGCCCCCGGTCGCGGTCGAGCACGCGCCGACCGTGCTCGCCACGCCGGACCAGCTGCCGCCGGTCCCGCCCGGCCCCGGTGCCGCAGGCCCGGGCGTGGCGTACGCACCGACCGTGCTCGCCACCGACGGCCCGCCCGGACTGATGGGCCTGCCCGGCGCCCCCGGCACCCCGCCGGCCGGCGTCCAGCTCGGCCGCTCCGGCCCGTCCACCCCGCCGCCGCCCCCGCCGGGCGAGCTGCGCGGCGGTGCCGGTCCGGCCGGTGCGGGGGCGGGCCGTTCCGCGCCGTCCGCCCCGCCGCCGCCCCCGCCCGCGGAGCTGCGCGGCGGTGCCGGTCCGGCCGGTGCGGGGGCGGGCCGCTCGGCGCCGTCCGCCCCGCCGCCGCCCGCCCCGGCCTCGCTCGCCCAGGGCGGCCAGGCCACCCCCGCCCGGCCCGCGCCGGACGCCGCCGGGGTGGCGCACGCCGCCACCCAGCTGGCGCACGCCATCGACCTGCCCGGCGGCCCCGGTACGGCCGGACCCGGTGCGCCCGCGCCAGGCCCCGCGATGCCCCCGCCGCCGGCCGGCATGGCCCCCGTCCCGGGACCGCCGCCGCCCGGCTACGGCTACCCCGGCGCCGGTCCGGTGGGCGCCCCGCCGGCCGTGCCCGCGCCGCCCGCCCCCGCGCCGCAGGCCGCCCCGGTGCCGCCGCCCGCCGCCGGGGTGCCGACCATCGGCCCCGGCACCCAGGCCGTGATCAGCTACCGCCGTCCGGACGGCTCCGAGCAGTCGCTGGTGATGGCCAGCGAGCCCGGCACCCCGCACCCGGAGTGGAAGGCGCTGCAGGAGATGCGCCGCCTCGGCGTGCCGCCGGACCAGGTGCTGGAGTTCCACACCGAGCTGGAGCTGTGCGACCTGCCCGGCGGCTACTGCGCCCGGATGGTGAAGTCCTCCTGGCCGAACGTGCGGATCACCCACACCGTCCCGTACGGCCGCGACCGGCAGGCCCGGCAGGCCGGCATGGCGATGCTGCTGGACCACCTGGACCAGCTGCACCAGCTGGCCGCCGCCCCGCAGCGGCCCCGGCCGGTGCAGGCGCCGCTGCCGCCGCCCGGTGCCGTCCCGCAGCTGCCGCCGATCCCCCCGCAGCAGCTCGGGGCGGAGCTCGGGCAGGCGTTCGGCGGTGCGGTGTTCCGCTTCGAGCAGCGTGCCGTCTCCCGGCAGGGCGTGCCCGAGGCGGTCGCCCAGACGCTGATGTGGGCCGGTCTGCCGCGCGAGTTCCCGCCGTTCTTCTGGGCGCAGGCCCAGGAGGGCCGGCCGATCCCGACGCTGGCCGAGCTGGCCGCCGAGCGCGGCCGCCCGGCCGGCCCGGACTTCGGCGGCTACCTGGTGCTCGGCAACGACTACGGACGGCAGCTGTGCGTCCAGTACGGCACCGCCGCGGTGGTCGCCGTCGACCTGGAGGGAACCGGTGAGCCGCCCCGCTTCGTCAACACCGGCGTGCCGGAGTTCGTCCGCAGCCTCGCCGTCCTCGGCCGGATGTGGCGGCTCCGGTACGGCCTGACGCCGGAGCAGGCCGGTCGCTGGACGACCGACCTGCAGGCCCAGCTGCTGGCGGTCGACCCGGCGGCGCTGCACACGCCCGAGGGCTGGTGGGCGGTGCTCCTGGAGCAGCTCTGGGACGGTCTGATGTAGCAGCCCGGGGGCGGGCCGTACGGTCCCGCCCCCGGCCTCGCCTTGTTGGGCTTTCGACCGTATCTGCGCAAAATAGGTCAAGTGGGCGCCCCCTGGGACGCCCGCGAACAGATGCACACCCACAGCACAAGGGGAAGAGCCGATGAGCGACGCCGTCTCCCAGCACGGCTTCACGGTGGCCCGCCGCGGCTACGCCATGGAGCAGGTCGACGCGACCCTCCGGGCGCTGACCGCCGACCGCGACGAGGCCTGGGAGCGGCTCAGCGTGCTCGGGGCCGGCCTGCGGGAGATGGAGAAGCGCCTCGGCGAGATCCTCCGGGCCAAGGAGGACGCGCCCGAGCCCGACTACGGACGGCTCAGCGCCCAGGCCGGCGCGCTCATGCTGATCGCCGAGAACGAGGCCGCGGCCGTCCGCGACAACGCGGCCCGCGACGCCGAGCAGGCCCGGGCCGACGCCGAGCAGGCCGGCCGGTCCGCCGCCCGCGCGGCCGAGACGTACTCCGCGACCGTCCGCGGCGAGGCCGAGCAGGCCGCCCGGGCCACCGAGGACCGCAGCCGCGCCGAGGCCGAGTCGATCCTCGACCAGGCCGAGCAGGACGCCCGGACCACCCACGACACCGCCACCGCCGACGCCGCCCGCACCCGGGTCGCCGCCGCCGAGGCCGAGGAGCGCGCCGAGGACAAGCTGGCCGAGCTGCGGCGCCGCTCCGACGAGATGTTCGCCGAGGCGGAGGCCCAGGCCGACGCCGAGGAGGCCAAGATCACCGCCGGTGCGGAGCGCCGCCTGAGGGAGGCCGAGCAGCACCGCGAGGACATCCTCGCGGAGATCCGCGCCATCGAGGGCGCCGCCCAGAAGCGCGCCGAGGACCTGCTCGCCGCCGCCCGCCGCAAGGCCGAGAACATCCGCTCCAACAGCGAGTCGGACCAGTCCGACTTCGCCGCGCGGCACGCCGAGATGCAGGAGCGCCTCGACACCGTCAAGCAGACCCTCGCGGAGCTGACCGGCGCCGCCCTCGGCAGCATCGAGCCCGGCAGCCGCCCGGCCGCCCTGGAGGCCGCGGCCAAGGAGGCGAACGAGCCCGAGCTGACCCTCGACCTGCTGCTGAAGAAGCCGCTGCCGGCCGCGGAGGCGCCGGCCGTCGAGGCCGAGCCGACGGCCGTCCCCGAGGAGCCTGCGGCCGAGGAGCGCACCGGGGCCGCCGAGCGGCCCGCCCCGGTGGAGAGCGCCGCCGAGGAGCCCGGGGCCGAGCCGAAGATCGTCCCCAAGATCGTCATCGTGGACGACGGCATCGACCACGACACCCGCCCCAACCGGGTCACCCGCCGCGGCTGAGCGGCCGCCCGGCTCACAGCACCTCGACCGAAGCCCCCGCCAACCTTCGCCGACAGTCCAGCACGTACTGCGCGTGCTCGGTGATGCCCGGGTAGTCGAACTCGTCGTGGTCGGCGAGCAGCACCACCGCGTCGGCGGCGGCCAGCTCCTCCGGGGTGGCCTCGACGCGGTGGACGGTGGCCAGGGGGTCGCCCTCGTGGTCGGGGGAGGCGGGGCGCCGGCCGGGGACGGTGGGTTCGGCGACGTGGACGCCGGACACCACGTGCGGGTCGGCGGCGCGGACCTCGGCGCCCATCCTGGTCAGCAGCTCGACCACCCGGGCGGCCGGGGTCTCCCGGGCGTCGCCGGTGTTCTTCTTGTAGGCGAGGCCCAGGACGAGGACCCGGGAGCCGTTGACCGAGCGGCGCCGCTCGTTGAGCGCCTCGGTGAGCCGCTGCACCACGTAGTCCGGCATGTGGCTGTTGACGTCGTTGGCCAGTTCCACGAAGCGGAAGGACCGGCCGAGGGTCCGCTCCACCCGCCAGGACAGGTAGGACGGGTCGATCGGCAGGCAGTGCCCGCCGACGCCCGGCCCGGGGGTGAAGCGGAGGTAGCCGAAGGGCTTGGTGGAGGCCGCGTCGATGGCCTCCCACACGTCGATGCCGAGGTCGTGGGCGAACATCGCCAGCTCGTTGACCAGGGCGATGTTCACGTGCCGGAAGGTGTTCTCCAGCAGCTTGGTCAGCTCGGCCTCCTTGCAGGAGGAGACCGGCACGGTCCGTTCCACCAGCTGCCCGTAGAAGCCCTCGACCGCGGCCAGCCCCTCCGCCGTCGTGCCGGAGACGACCTTCGGGGTGTTCTCCAGCCGCCACCGCGGGTTGCCCGGGTCGATCCGCTCGGGGGAGTAGCCGAGGTGGAAGTCGTCGCCTGCCCGCAGCCCGGAGCCCTCCTCCAGCAGCGGGGCGAGCAGCTCCTCGGTGGTGCCCGGGTAGGTGGTGGACTCCAGGACGACGGTCGCGCCGGGCCGCAGGTGGCGGGCGAGCAGGTGCGCGGAGGCCTCGATGTACGACAGGTCGGGGGCGCCGTCGCGCAGCGGGGTGGGCACGGTGATCACCGCGATGTCGAAGCCGGCCACGTCCGAGGGGTCGGCCGAGGGCAGGTAGGCGCCGCTGTCGAGGAGCGGCTGCAGCCGGCTGCCGGGGATGTCCTCGACGTAGGACTCGCCGACCGCGAGCCGCTTGATGCGCCGCTCGTCGACGTCGTACCCGACCACGGTGTGCCCGACCTCGGCGGCCCGGACGGCCAGCGGCAGCCCGACGTAGCCCTGCCCTGCGATGACCACGCGCATGACGAAGTACCCCCTCCATCGCGACGGTGCGCACACCCTCTGCGGGGCGGGCCCCACACCTTCTTCACACGAGGGTACGGAGGGCGTGCCGGTGCGCGGGCGGCTTCGGGCAAACGCGTGCGTCCGGCACAACCGGGCCTTCCGGCCCAGCGGTTGACAGGGCGTGCCGACGGTCATGGGATGGACGTATGAACGAGCCGCCGCACGAGGCACTGGTCCTGCTCGCCCCCGTCGAGGGGGTGCTCGACCGCCTGCGGGAGCTGGTGGCGGTGACCCAGCTGGGCTCGCAGCGGGTGGTCCTGGCCGTGGTCGGGGAGGGGCAGCGGGAGAAGGTCCTCGCACTGCCCGGAGTCCTCGGGGTCTACACCGACGCCGTGCCGGACACCGCCCGCCGGGTCTTCTCGCCGGGGGAACAGCTGTTCGTCTCGGCCTGGGAGGCGCGGGCCCGGCCCAAGGAGCGGCCCGGCGACGGGCTGGCCTGGGACGACCCCGGCTTCCGGCCGCCGGACCGGCCGACGGGCGGGCCGACCTGACGACCTCCGGCTGCTGACTACCTCCGGCTGCTGCTGACACCGCGCGGCCCGGACGACGGGCGGCCCGTCCTGGGACGGGCCGCCCGCGGGCACGGTCACCGGCAGCCGCCGGTCACCCGGGGTGCCGGGTCACAGGAGCCGCCACGGGCCGTTCCAGTGGAAGTCGGGTCCGGAGTCGCGCCAGAAGAACTGCAGGGTGTCGCGGGCGCGGGCGATGAGTTCGAGGTTGCCCGGGGATCCGAAGTTGCTCTGGATCATGGTGAGGGCGTCGACCTGGCCGAGGTCCTGGGCGAAGGTGAAGGGGGCGCTCCAGGGCATGGCGGGGTCGTCGTTGTTGCGCCACATGAAGGTGATGCCGCCGCCGGCCGCGGGGAAGACGAGTTCGAAGTTGCCCTGCTGGCCGAAGCGGCTCTGGATGAGGGCGGGGTTGCCGGCGGCGCCGGTGGCGATCTGGTACGGGCCGTTCCAGTGGAAGTCGAGTCCGGAGTCGCGCCAGAAGAACTGCAGGGTGTCGCGGGCGCGGGCGATGAGTTCGAGGTTGCCCGGGGACCCGTAGTTGCTCTGGATCATGGTGAGGGCGTCGACCTGGCCGAGGTCCTGGGCGAAGGTGAAGGGGGCGCTCCAGGGCATGGCGGGGTCGTCGTTGTTGCGCCACATGAAGGTGATGCCGCCGCCGGCCGCGGGGAAGACGAGTTCGAAGTTGCCCTGCTGGCCGAAGCGGCTCTGGATGAGGGCGGGGTTGCCGGCGGCGCCGGTGGCGATCTGGTACGGGCCGTTCCAGTGGAAGTCGGGTCCGGAGTCGCGCCAGAAGAACTGCAGGGTGTCGCGGGCGCGGGCGATGAGTTCGAGGTTGCCCGGGGACCCGTAGTTGCTCTGGATCATGGTGAGGGCGTCGACCCGGCCCAGCTCCTGGCCGAACTGGGTCGGCTCGCCCCAGGGCAGGTTCGGGTCGTCGTTGTTGCGCCACAGGAAGTCGATGCCGTCGTAGGCCGAGGGCACGGTGAGCTCGAAGTTGCCGTTGAGGCCGAACCGGCCCTGGAGCAGCGCGGGGTTGCCCGCCACGTTGGTGGCCCAGCCGAGGTGGCTCGGCGTCCGCGAGCAGAGCGCGAAGGTGTTGGCCCGCATGAGGCAGTCGACGCCGTCCGCCGCGCAGTTCTCGCAGTTGCTGTTGGGGGTGCCGAACCGGCCCCAGCTGCCGCCGCAGTCGCACCCGCTGGCGGCGTACTCGTCGGGGCAGCCGAAGATGTGCCCGGTCTCGTGGGCGAACACCCGGTCGATGTTGTCCGGGCCCCAGCCGTCGTTGGCGTAGTCCATGACGATCCGCGGACCGCCGATGGACGCGTACGCGAAGTGCACCAGCGGGTACTTGGTGAAGAAGCCGCAGTAGGTCCACCGCGTGCCGAAGCGGTTGCGGATGTCGTTGACGTAGGACACCACGCCGTTCCAGTCGGCGCTGTAGCCGAGCGCCCCCATGGCGGGGTCGCGCCACAGCGCCTCCAGGTCGGCGGCGCCCGGGTCGGCGGCGGTGTCGATCCGCACGATCTGGATGTCGTAGGTGAAGGTGATCCCGGCGGCCGGGTTGGTGGTCGAGTACCAGCTGAGGCCGTTCTGGACCTCGGCCACCACCTTGGTGCGCTCGGCCTCGGTGAACTGCAGGTCGGCCGTCGGCCCCTCGACGATCACGATGCCGACGGCGACGCTGCCCTCCAGGTAGGAGCTGGTGGGGGCGGGTGCCGGGGCGCCGGCGAAGCCCGGGGCGCCGAGGTCGACCTCGGGGGTGGGGACGACGGTGGTGCAGGATCCGAGGGAGGTCCAGAGCTCGCCGTCGCGCGGGCGGGCCCGCTTCACCGCGCGGTAGGTCGGGGTCTCGCGCAGTCTCAGCGCCTTGACGCCCAGCGCCTCCACCTGGGTCATCAGCGGCAGCTCGTCGTCCGGGACCTCGGTGGCGCCGTTGCTCCCGCCCGTGGGCTGGACGACGTTGACGCGGCCGTAGCGGTGCAGCACCGGGGTCGCCCCGGGGAGGGCGCTCTGCGGGTCGGGGGGTGCCGGGGGCGCCTCACGGGCGTCCATCACGGCGAGTTCGTGGATGTTCAGGTCGCCGGCCATGGCGTGGCTCCTGTTCGCATGTTCGGGTGGGTTTCGTGCAGAGAGGCCGGCCGGACGCCGTGCCGTCACCGGAGAACTGGGGGCTCGCTCCGGGAGTACGGGCGCCCTGCCGACGCCGGGAGGGTTCCCGCCGCTGTCATGCTCATATCGTGAAAAAAGGGGCGCAAAGGGAGCATTCGGAACATTGCCGTGCGCCTCTCCGGGCGGGCCGGGCAGGAAGGGGCGGGCAGGAAGGGGTGGGCAGGAAGGGGCGCGGACCGGGCCCGGACGGGCAGGGCGCGCAACCACGGGAAAGGGCGAGGCCCGGGCGCCCCCGCGAAGGGGCCGCCCGGGCCTCCACATCTGCCGGCCGCCCCCACCCAGGGCCGTCCGGCCTTCGCACTCCCGACCCCCATCGGGCTGCGACGGCGCCGCTGCAGCCATCCCCCACGGTTGGGTGCGGCGGGCACGTGAACCATCCTGCGCGCCGTCCATGGACGGGCAGTGACAGGAGTATGTCGAGTTCTTGACGTTCTGCCCTGCTGTGTGCCGTCCGCCCCGCCCGGCGCACGGGGTGTCCGGGGGCGGCGCGGCGTAGGCTGGACACCCCCGGGGCGTTCCGCGTGCCGGGCCGTTCGCGTTGCCCGGCCGACCGCTCGGCGCCGGGCCCTCCAGCCGTGGAGCCAACAAGCATGAGCCTGTCCGGACTGCTCGATGTCGTCGTACGGGACGCCGCCCTCGCCGAGGCGATCGAAGCGGCGGCCACGGGCCACAGGCAGCACCTCGACCTCGTCGGCCCGCCGGCCGCGCGGCCGTTCGCCGTCGCCGCGCTGGCCCGCTCGCTGGCCGCGAAGGCCGGCGAGAGCGGCCGTCCGGTGCTCGCCGTCACCGCCACCGGCCGGGAGGCCGAGGACCTCGCGGCCAGCCTGCGCTCGCTGCTGTCCGCCGACGCCGTCGCCGAGTTCCCGGCCTGGGAGACCCTGCCGCACGAGCGGCTCTCCCCGCGCTCGGACACCGTCGGCCGCCGCCTCGCGGTGCTGCGCCGGATCGTCCACCCGCGGGCCGACGACGCGGCGGCCGGGCCGGTGCAGGTGATCGTGGCGCCCGTCCGCTCGGTGCTGCAGCCGCAGGTGAAGGGGCTGGCCGAGCTGGAGCCGGTGGCGCTGCAGCGCGGCGAGCAGCACGACCTGGACGCCGTCGCGCACCGGCTGGCCGCGGCCGCCTACGCCCGGGTGGAACTGGTCGAGAAGCGCGGCGAGTTCGCGGTGCGCGGCGGCATCCTGGACGTCTTCCCGCCGACCGAGGAACACCCGCTGCGGGTGGAGTTCTGGGGCGACGACGTCGAGGAGATCCGCTACTTCAAGGTGGCCGACCAGCGCTCGCTGGAGATCGCCGAGCACGGGCTGTGGGCCCCGCCCTGCCGCGAGCTGCTGCTGACCGACGAGGTGCGGGCGCGGGCCGCCGAGCTGGCCGTCCGGCAACCGGGGCTGGCGGAGATCCTGGACAAGATCGCCGAGGGCATCGCGGTCGAGGGCATGGAGTCGCTCGCGCCCGTCCTGGTGGACGACATGGAACTGCTGCTGGACGTGCTGCCCAAGGGCTCGATCGCGGTGGTCTGCGACCCGGAGCGGGTCCGCACCCGGGCGGCCGACCTGGTCGCGACCAGCCACGAGTTCCTGCAGGCGTCCTGGGTGGCCGCGGCGGCCGGCGGCGACCGGCCGATCGACGTCGAGGAGATCGACGTCTCGGCGGCCTCGCTGTGGTCGCTGGCGGACGTCCGCGAGCACGCCGCGGAGATCGGGCTGCCGTGGTGGTCGGTCAGCCCGTTCGCCACCAGCGACTCCACGGTCAGTGAAATCCTGGAATTCGACGCGGACACCCTGACGCTGGGCATGCACGCCGTCGAGGCGTACCGCGGCGACACCGCCCGGGCCATCGCCGACGCCAAGGAGCGGCTGAACGCCGACTGGCGGGTCGTCATGGTGACGGAGGGGCACGGTCCGGCCTCCCGGCTCGCCGAGGTGCTCTCCGGCGAGGGCATCCCGGCCCGGCTGGTCGCCGACCTCGCCGAGGTGCCGACCCGCGACGTCGTGTACGTCTCCTGCGGCTCGATCGAGCACGGCTTCGTCGACGAGGCGCTGAAGCTCACCGTCGTCACCGAGACCGACCTGTCCGGGCAGCGCTCCTCCACCAAGGACATGCGCCGGATGCCGTCCCGGCGCCGCAACGCCATCGACCCGCTCGCGCTGACCGCCGGCGACTTCGTGGTGCACGAGCAGCACGGCGTCGGCAAGTACGTGGAGATGGTGCAGCGCACCGTGCAGGGCGCCACCCGCGAGTACCTGGTGCTGGAGTACGCGCCCGCCAAGCGCGGCCACCCCGGCGACCGGCTGTTCGTGCCGTCCGACCAGCTCGACCAGGTCACCAAGTACGTCGGCGGCGAGGCGCCGACCCTGCACCGGCTCGGCGGCGCGGACTGGGCGAAGACCAAGCAGCGCGCCAAGAAGGCGGTCAAGGAGATCGCCGCCGACCTGATCAAGCTGTACTCGGCCCGGATGGCGGCTCCCGGCCACGCCTTCGGCCCGGACACCCCGTGGCAGCGCGAACTGGAGGACGCCTTCCCGTACGCGGAGACCCCGGACCAGCTGACCACCATCGGCGAGGTCAAGGCCGACATGGAGAAGTCCGTCCCGATGGACCGGCTGATCTGCGGCGACGTCGGCTACGGCAAGACCGAGATCGCGGTGCGCGCGGCCTTCAAGGCGGTGCAGGACGGCAAGCAGGTCGCGGTGCTGGTGCCGACCACCCTGCTCGTCCAGCAGCACTTCTCGACCTTCGCGGAGCGGTACGCCAACTTCCCGGTGAACGTGAAGGCGCTCTCCCGGTTCCAGACCGACAGCGAGGCGAAGGCCGTCCTGGAGGGCCTCTTCGAGGGCTCGGTGGACGTGGTCATCGGCACCCACCGGCTGTTCTCCTCGGAGACCCGCTTCAAGGACCTCGGCCTGGTCATCGTCGACGAGGAGCAGCGCTTCGGCGTCGAGCACAAGGAGCAGCTGAAGAAGCTCCGGGCCAACGTCGACGTGCTGACCATGTCGGCGACGCCGATCCCGCGCACCCTGGAGATGGCCGTCACCGGCATCCGCGAGATGTCCACCATCACCACCCCGCCGGAGGAGCGGCACCCGGTGCTGACCTTCGTCGGCCCGTACGACGAGAAGCAGATCGCCGCCGCCGTCCGCCGTGAACTACTGCGCGAGGGCCAGGTGTTCTACATCCACAACCGGGTCGAGTCGATCGACAAGGCGGCCGCCCGGCTGAAGGACCTCGTCCCCGAGGCGCGGGTCGCCACCGCGCACGGACAGATGGGCGAGACCCAGCTGGAGAAGGTCGTCGTCGACTTCTGGGAGAAGGAGTTCGACGTCCTGGTGTCGACGACGATCGTCGAGTCCGGCATCGACATCTCCAACGCCAACACCCTGATCGTGGAGCGCGGCGACACCTTCGGCCTCTCCCAGCTGCACCAGCTGCGCGGCCGCGTCGGCCGCGGCCGGGAGCGCGGCTACGCCTACATGCTGTACCCGCCGGAGAAGCCGCTCACCGAGACCGCCCACGAGCGGCTCGCCACCATCGCCCAGCACACCGAGATGGGCGCCGGCATGTACGTCGCCATGAAGGACCTGGAGATCCGCGGCGCCGGCAACCTGCTCGGCGGCGAGCAGTCCGGCCACATCGCCGGCGTCGGCTTCGACCTCTACATGCGGATGGTCGGCGAGGCGGTGGCGGAGTTCCGGGAGTCGCTGGAGAGCGGCGGCGAGCCGGAGGAGGAACCGCTGGAGGTGAAGATCGAGCTGCCGGTCGACGCCCACGTGCCGCACGACTACGCCCCCGGCGAGCGCCTGCGGCTGCAGGCGTACCGCTCGATCGCGGCGGTCAACTCGGAGGAGGACATCGTCCACGTCCGGGAGGAGCTCACCGACCGCTACGGCAAGCTGCCGGAGCCGGTGGAGAACCTGCTGATGGTGGCGGGCCTCAGGTTGTACGCCCGGCGGTGCGGCATCGCCGACATCACCCTGCAGGGCAACTTCGTCCGCTTCGGACCGGTGGAACTGCGCGAATCGCAGCAGCTGCGGCTGAACCGGCTCTACCCGCGCACCCAGATCAAGGCGGCCACCTCGCAGCTGCTGGTGCCGCGGCCGGTGAGCGGCGGCCGGATCGGCGGCAAGCCGCTGCTCGGCCGTGAACTCCTCGCCTGGAGCACGGAGTTCCTCACCACCATGTTCGACGACCTGGCGGGCGCGAAGCGCTGACGCCCCGCCGAGGGCGGGACCCGGCCGGCCGCTCGGCGGGCCGGGCCGCCCACGGTCACGGCAGGTCGCACGGGCCGAGCGGCGGTCGCGAGAGGAAGTGCGGAGCGGCCAGGTGGAGCTGCACCACCTCGACCGCGACGCACACCACGGCGAGGCCGAGCAGGACCCGCAGCCCGATCGCCGCGCGTCGGCTCCGCGCTGCCTCCGGCAGCTTCCCGGCCGCCACTAGGCGGTGGCACAGTGCGAGGGCGGCGGCGCCCGCCAACAGGCTGGCCAGGCCCACGACCCGGGCCGTGACGGGGATTCCGGGGTCGGGGGCGCACGCCGCCACCGCGCGGTGGCCGACACGCTGAGCGGCGAGGTACAGGGAGCAGACGAGCCCGGCCGCCCCCAGGGCGAGGGCCGCCCGCAGTGTCCGGCGCTGTCCGTTCCGGCCGTCGGGCAGGCTCGTGGTGAGGTCGGTCGCGGTCACAGGCACCTCGCCTGGTGCGGGCCGGTGTGGGGGAGGAGGGCGTGCAGCGTCATCGCCTCGACAACGAGGCACAGCACCCCGACGGTGACCATCGTCTTCAACAGCGGTACCAACAGGGGATGTTCGCCCGGCAGCCCCCGGGTGCCCGTCCACAGCAGGACCGGGATGACTGCGACGGCCCCGCCGCCGAGCGCCACCCCGGCCCAGGCCGCCGCCAGTGCGGCAGCGGGCAGCCCGGGGCTGTCGAGGCACGCCGCCAGTGGCGCAGTCACGAACCGGCCGTCCGCGGCCTCGGCGCAGAGCGAGCAGGCGAGCCCCAGCAGGACGGCGACGGTGAGCAGGACCGCCAGGCGGTTCCACCTTCGGGAGCGCTCGGCGGTTGCGGTGTTCTCCATGATCAGTACCAATCCGGGGCGACGCGCACGTAGTGCACCTTGAGGTTGCCGTGGCTCTCCTCGAAGGACGGCAGACGGCCCGCCACGTCGGCGTTGAGCTTGTTGCTGTTGTGCGAGGTGTAGCGGACGTCCCCTTCGGGCGTCACCGCCGTGACGAGGGCGGTGTGGAAGATCCGGCCCTTCGGCTCCGACGGGTCCTGGTCGGAGTCCTCCTCGTAGTAGACGATGTCACCCGGCCGCACCTCGTCGGGTCCGACCTCCCGACCGCCGTGCTGCAGCATGAAGTCGTGCTGGTTCTGGGCCCCACCCCAGGCGTAGGAGTGGTTGGGCGACACGAGGTCGAGCCATGAACCGTCGCCTCCGCGCACCCAGTTGTCGTGGTCGTACGTGCTGCTCCCGTAGTACTGCACGCCCGCGACGTGTAGCGCCTCGGAGACGAAGTTGGTGCAGTTGTCCGCGTCGTCCGCATCGTCGCCGCTCCCGTCGCTCCAGTGCTCGGTGGCCCACTGGACGGCCTTGACCGGGTCGTACTTGGCGCCGGGCCCGCCGCGCAGGCGGAGCTTCACGTCCTCCGGGATGCCCGGAAGGCCGGCGATCGTCACCGGGTCGGACAGCATCAGTTGCCGCTGCTGGTTCTCGGGCAGTGCGGCCCACCAGTCGGCGACGAGCCGGGGGTCGCGCCCGTCGGGTATGCCACCCGTGTACATCGCGAGTTCGACGCGGGAGGCGCGGTACTGCTCGGCGAGCGCGGAGTCGGGGTCGGTGACGCAGGTGGCGCCGCCGAGCCGACGGAGTTCTTCGGCGGCCCGGCGATCTGCCTGGTCGGCCTCCCGGAGTGCCTCGCCGATGAGTGCGTCGACCTCCTGGACGACCGATGCGTCCCCGTTGCCCGGCACGATCCGGCCGGTGGCCTCGTCCACCACCAGACCGTGGGTGCCGGCGAGGTCGAACGCCGCGGCCAGGGTGAGCTTCGCCCGGGTGATGGCCGTCCCGAGGCCGTCGAGGACCATGGTGACACTGCGCATGGTGTCCGCGCCGGCCTCCAGGATCCGGGCCTGTTCCTCGAGTTTCTGACCGGCCGCCTCGCCGACCCGATCCTTCCAGTCCGCCTTGAGCGGGTCGGCCCCGTTGGCGTGGATGTCGTTGACGGCCTGCCAGGACTCCCGGAACAGTTCGGTCCATCCCTTGGCGGCGGCTTCCACGTCGATGCTGCGGGCAGCCCTGAGCGTTGCGATGTCCACGGTCACCGCTCCGCAGAGTGCAGGTCGGCGAGGGCCGCGCCGAGCCGGCGGACGGACTCCTGTTCGGCCGTGTCGTAGGAGTGCGCCGAGTCCCGGAGTTGGTCGGCGTAGGTGTGCAACTGACCGACCACGGCCGTCATGTGGGTCTGCCAGGCCTCGGCGCAGGCCCGCAGGGCCGGGCCGGACTTCCAGCCGGACAGGGTGGCGGCGGCGGTGAAGCTGTCGTCCAGCCAGTGGCCGGCGGCCGGGCCGATCCGTTCTGCCGTGTTCTGCAGGCCGGCCGCCGATGTCCGCAGCGTCTCCGTGCGGACGTGGATGTCGTTCACAGTTCCCCCTTGCCGCTGTGCCGACGACGGCACGTGCGGTCCCGATCCTGACGGGGGGCGGTGACATTCCGGGGTCGGGGCATCGCCCCGTCGTCGAACTGTCGCGCGATCAGGACGGGACCGTTACCCGGTCAGGCGAGCTTCCACTGGCCGGTCTGGTCGGCCATGCCGCTGTCCAGGGTGAACTGGACCTTGTCGAGGACGGCGTCCTTGGGCACCTCGAAGGTCAGGAAGCCGAGGCCGCTCTCGCCGGGGGCGATGTTCACCGAGCCGGAGAAGCCCTGGCCGGCCTTGGTGTCGTAGAGGCTGGTGGTGAAGGACTGGCCCTGGGCGTCCAGCAGCTTGGCGCTGTTGGCGGGGGCGTCGCTGTAGGCCTTGCCGGTGGGCTTGATCCGGAACTGGACGGAGACGAAGCGCTTGCCGTCGGCGGGCTTGCTGAACTCGTCCTCGCCCTCGGCGTTGTCGACCACCTTGACCACGGTGACGTCGGCGGTGGTGGTCTTCTCGAAGCCCTTGAGCGCGATGGTGTCGCCGACCTTGGCGGGCGCCGCGGCGGCGGGCTTGACGCCGCCGGCGGAGGCCGGTGCGCCGGCGGCGGGCTTCTTGGCCTCGGTGGAGACCGAGGAGTCGCCGGTGTTGCAGGCGGTGGCGCCCAGCGCGACCAGCGAGGCGGCGAGCAGGGCGGCGGCGGAGCGGCGGGCGGTGCTGCGGTTCATGGCGTGAACTCCCAACGGTGGCGGGTTGATTCGCCGCGGCTGCGAGCCGTTTCGGCGATGACCAGATCACACCATGGACTGTGAACGCTGTCAACGACGATTAACGAAACGCCTCTGTTCACGTGTGAACGGTGGCGGGTTCACGCATGGCTATGCTGGGCGGTCACACACGCGCCGTGGACGGCAGCACCGCCTCCTCCGGCCCCGCCGCCGCCCGACCGAGGAGCCCCGATGCCGGACCGTCCCGAGGTGACCGCCGTCGAGATCGCCCGCCTGGCCGGGGTCGGGCGGGCCGCCGTGAGCAACTGGCGCCGCCGCCACCCCGACTTCCCGCAGCCCGCCGGCGGCACCGACACCAGCCCGACCTTCCGCCTCGACGAGGTGGAGCACTGGCTCCGCAGCCAGGGCAAGATCGCCGAACTGCCCCTGCTGGAACGCGTCCGGCAGCAGCTGGAGACCCTCCGCGACCCGGACGGCCACCCGGCCGCGCCCCTGATCGCCGCCGGCGCCCTGCTGCTGCAACTGCACCGCGACCCCGCCGGCTGGCAGGCCCTGCGCGAGGAGCCCGACACCCGGCTCGCCACCGCCCTGCCCCGCCTGCTGCAGCACACCGCGCAGACCGCGCTCGGCCCGGACGGCGCCGCCCTGCTCGCCCTGCCCCGGCTGGCCGGCGCCACCTACCTCGACCTCGTCCGGATGCTCGAACGGCTCGCCGCCGAGCACGGCCCCACCGGCGCGTACGAGCACCTGCTCGCCCGGCACGTCGAGGCCGCCGCCCGGCCGAGCGCCGCCACCCCGCCCGAGGCCGCCGCGCTGCTGGCCGAGCTGGCCGCCCCGGCCGACGCGGGCGGCGCCCCGCACACCGTCCTCGACCCGGCCTGCGGACTCGGCGCCCTGCTGCTCGCCGCCGGCCCCGGCGCCGACCGCCGCGGCCAGGACCTCGACCCGGTGCACACCGCCCTCGCCCTGCTGCGGCTCGCCCTCCACACCCCGCCCGGCACGCCGGGCCCGCTCGCCCTCGACCTCCGCCCCGGCGACTCGCTCCGGGCCGACGCCCACCCCGGCCTCGCCGCCGACGCCGTGCTCTGCCAGCCGCCCTACAACGAGCGCGACTGGGGCCACGACGAGCTCCAGTACGACTCCCGCTGGCCCGGCGGGCTCGTCCCGCCGCGCGGCGAGTCCGAACTCGCCTGGGTGCTGCACTGCCTCGCGCACACCCGCCCCGGCGGACTCGCCGCCCTGCTGCTGCCGCCCACCGTCGCCTCCCGCCGGGCCGGCCGCCGGATCCGCGCCGAACTCGTCCGTTCCGGCGCGCTGCGCGCCGTCGTCGCCCTGCCCGCCGGCACCGCCCCGCCGTACGGCGTCCCGCTGCACCTGTGGCTGCTGCGCGGCCCCCGCCCGGGCGACGACTTCCGCCGCGTCCTGCTGCTCGACGCCGCCGCGGCCCACCCCGCGGCCGAGGGCGGCCGCGACCGGGTCGACTGGCCCGCCCTGCACCGCACCGTCCTCGACACCTGGCGGGCCTTCGACGCCGCCGCCCGCACCGGCGCACCGCTGCCCGCCGACCGGCCCGGTGTCCACCGCGCGGCGCCCGCCCTCGACCTGCTCGACGACGAGACCGACCTCTCGCCGGCCCGCCACCTGCCCGCCGCGGCCCCGGACGGCGGCGCGGCCGCCCTGCACCACCTGCAGGCCAGGCTCGCGGAGCTGCTGGCCGGCCCGGCCGACCCGGCGGCCGCCCTGCCCGCCGTCTCCGACACCCCGTCACCCGCCGCCGCGCCGCTGGTGACCGTCGGCGAACTCGCCCGTGCCGGCGCCCTGGAGGTGCACTCCAGCGGCCAGGGCGTGCTGCCGGCCGCGTCCGGCGACGGCCCGCCCGGCATCCCCGTCCTCACCGACCAGGACCTGCTCACCGGCGCCGCCCCCACCGCCACCGCCCCGGCCGGCGGCACCCCGCTCACCACCCGCCCCGGCGACGTCCTCGTCCCCGCCCTCGGCGGCGGCACCGCCCGGGTGGTGCGGGCCGGCGACCCGCTGGACGGCGTCGCCCTCGGGCCCCGCCTGCACCTGCTGCGCCCCGATCCGGCCCAGCTCGACCCGGACTTCCTGGCGGGCGTGCTACGGGCCACCGGCAGCGCCCGCCGGGCCAGCAGCTACGCCTCCACCACCACCCGGCTGGACGTCCGCCGGGTGGAGCTGCCGAGGGTCCCGCCCGAGCGCCAGCGCGCACTCGGCGCGGCCTTCCGCCGGATCGCCGACTTCGAGGCCGCCCTCGACCGGGCCGCCGCCCTCGGCCGCAGCCTCGCCCAGGGGCTCACCGACGGTCTGACCGCGGGCGGTCTGACGGAGCGGTAGCACCCGGCCGGGCGGACCTGACCGCACGTCGGGCGGGGCGGGCGCGCCACGGGGCGGAAAGGCCCTGCTGGGTCGGGCGGTGTGACGGTACGGTGTGCGACACACCCTCGACCCCGCACAGGAGCGCCCATGTCCGGTCCCCTGTACGGGCAGCCGGCGCCCAGCGCCGGCGGCCCGTTCAGCCTGCTCCACAGGATCCTCGTCTGCCTGGTGCCGCTGCTGACCTTCGGTCTGCTCGGCATGACGCCGTCGGTCCTGCTCGCCGCGCGCCGCCGCCGGACCGTGGACGTGCTCGGCGCGGTGTTCTTCGGGCTCGTCCAGCTGACCATGTACGTCGTCCTCGGCCTCTCGCCGAAGGAGACCACCGGCACCTGGTACGCCGACGTGACCGGGCTGACCGCGATCGTGCTCTGGATCGGCGCTCCCGCCCACTTCCTGATCATGGACAGCGCGGCGATCTGGGGCCGTGGGAAGGACGCCGTCCCCGCTCCGTGGCCGCCGCAGGGACTCCTGCTGCCGAGCCCGTACCCGCCCGGCGCGCCCACCCGGACGGGGCCGGTCCAGCAGGCCCCGGCGTACTACCAGCCGCAGCCGCAGCAGCACCAGCCGCAACAGCACCAGCCGCCCTACCAGCCGCAGCAGACCGCGCCCGCCCCGCACCCGCCCACCGTCCGGGCCGCCCCCGGCAGCGACGACCTGCAGCAGCTCGGTGAACTGCTGCGCCGGCAGGCCGGGGACGGCCGGCCGTGACCGGAGCGCGGGTCGTCGACGGCCGCTACCGGCTCACCGAGAAGATCGGCCACGGCGGCATGGGCCAGGTCTGGGCCGGCCACGACCAGCGGCTCGACCGCAGGGTCGCCGTCAAGCTGCTCCGCACCGACCTGCTCGGCCCCGAGGACGCCACCCGCAGCCGCGGCGACGAACTGCGCCGCCGCTTCCTGCGGGAGAGCCGGATCAGCGCGGCCCTCGACCACCCCGGGCTGGTCACCGTCTTCGACGCCGGCACCGACGGCGGCGAGCTCTACCTCGTCATGCAGCAGGTGCCCGGCGTCAGCCTCGCCGACCTGCTCGCCGAGGACGGCCCGCTGACCGTCGACCGCGCCGTCGCCACCGCCGCCCAGCTCTGCTCCGCGCTCGCCGCCGTGCACGCCGTCCCGGTCGTCCACCGCGACCTGAAGCCCAGCAACGTGATGGTCCGTCCGGAGGGCCGGACCGTCCTGCTGGACCTGGGCATCGCCACCGCCCTCGACCCGGACGCCACCCGGCTCACCCTCACCGGCACCCCGATCGGCAGCCCCGCCTACATGGCCCCCGAGCAGGCACTCGCCGCCGGCGTCGACCCCCGCAGCGACCTCTACGCGCTCGGCTGCCTGCTGCACGAGATGCTCACCGGCGACGCCCCGTTCACCGCCCCCACCGCCCTCGGCGTGCTGCGCCGGCACGTGGACGAGCCGCCGCCCCCGCTGCGCGAGCTGCGCCCCGACGTCCCGGCCGCCCTGGAGCACCTCGTCCTCGCGCTGCTCGCCAAGCAGCCCGCCGACCGTCCCGCCGACGCCCAGCAGGTCCACGCGGTGCTGCTGCCGCTGCTCCCCGGGCCGTCCGCCGGACCGCAGCCGCCCTACGGCCCGCTGCCCGACCCGGCCCGCCCCTTCCGCCACCCGCACCACCCGGCCCCCGCCCGCACCGCCGCCCCCGCCCCCGCACGGCTGACACTGCCGGCCCCGGCGACCCCGGCCGACCCGGTCCCCGTGCTGATGGCGGCCGTCCCGCCGCAGGCCGCCGAGCCGGACGAGGACCTCGCCGCCGACTGCGCCAGGCTCTCCGACCTGGTCGCCGCCCGGCGCCACACCGAGGTCGTCGACCTCGCCGCCGGACTGCTGCCCCGGATCGCCGCCGCCCAGGGCGACGGCGCCCCGCTGCTGCACACCGTCCGGACCATCCGCGCCCGCACCCTGCTGGAGGAGGGGCGCGCCGAGGAGGCGCTCGCCGAGTACCGGCTGCTCGCCGCCGCCACCGCCGCCGAGCGCGGCCCCTACGACCCGGCGGCGCTCGACCACCGGCAGCGCGCCGCCGACTGCCTGGAACGCCTCGGCCGTGCCGGCGAGGCGCTCGCCGAGTACCGGGCGCTCACCGCGGCCCTGCAGCCCGACTCCGACCGGGCGCTGGAGGTCCGCGAGCGCGCCGGCCGGCTGCTCACCGCCGCCGGGGACCACGACGGGGCCTGGCACACCCTGCTCGAACTCCTGCTGGACACCGAGCGCCGCCGCGGCCCGCACCACGCCGACGTCCGCCGGCTGCGGGCGCTGCTCGACCGGATCGGCGCCCTGCGCACCGCCACCCCGCTGCCCGGCGCGACCCCGCGGGCGGCCCCCGCGCCGCCCGCCCCCTCCTTGCCCGCCGGGCCGCCGGGCGCCGGACGGCCCGACCCGCGGCTGTTCGGCCCGGCCACGCCGCCGCCGACCCCGGTGCCCGGCAACCCGTACGCCTCGGGCGGCTGACCCCGGACGGCCCGCCCTCCGCCCCCGCGGCGGGGGTCTGGGCAACACGCGGACGGCTGCCTATTGTTCACTCCAGTCAGGAGAACCACCGGGCGCCCGTCGCGCCCCGCGCACGGACCCACACAGCCCCACCCACCGCACGGGAGGCCCCACGTGATCCGCACCCGCTCCGTCCCCCGCCCGGCCCGGACGGCCGCCGGGATCCTGCTCGCGGCAGCCGTGCTGACCGCGTGCGGAGGCTCGCCGGCCCACCAGGGCGCGGCGGCGGTGGTCGGCGACGAGCGGATCCCGATCGCGGCCGTGCAGGCCAAGGTCACCGAACTGCGGGACGCGGCGGCCGCGGCCTCCCCGGGCGGCAGCGGCACCGGCACCGAGCAGGCCGGCCTGGTCCGGCGGACGGTCGCCGAACTCGTCCTCGACCGGGTGATCGCCCGCGCCCTCGCCGACCGCGGCCTCACCGTCTCCGAGGGCGAGATCGCGCAGGCCCGGCAGACCGACGCCCAGCTGCTCGGCGGCGACGCGGCCCTGCAGCGCCAGCTGCTGCTCCGCCAGGGCGTCGCCCCCGCCGACGTCCCCGGCTTCTACCGGCAGCAGATCGGCATCAAGAAGATCGCCTCGGCGGCCGGCCAGGACGCCCGGACCGAACAGGGCGACGCCGTGGTCCGCAAGGCCCTCGCCGACGCCGGCCGGGAGCTCCGGGTCGAGGTCAACCCCCGCTACGGCCGCTGGGACCCGCAGCAGATCGCCCTGGTCGACAGCACCACCGACTGGCTGCCGCAGCGCGCGCCGTCCGCCTGACCGGTCCGCCCGCGGCGCCCGGCGGGACGCGTCGGGACGCCGCCGGGGGACGGTAGGTTCGGGGGTGTGGAGACTCCGAAGCTGATCCTGCTGACCACCACCCACCGGGTCGCCCCCGGCCTGCTGTCCTGGCCCGCCTGGGAGGCCCTGCGGTCGGCCGGCCGGGTGCTGGCCGCCGACCCGGAGCACCCGCAGCTGCCCGCGCTGCGGCAGGCCGGCGTCGAGGTGGAGACCGTCGAGCGGACGTCCGCTCCGGCGCTCGCCCGGATGCTGGCCGAGGCCGCCCCGGTGGTCTGGCTGGGCAGCCCGGACGGCGACCCGGGCCTCACCGACGCCCTGGCCCGGCTCGCGGTGGAGGAGGCGGGCGGCGTCCCCGAGATCGAGCTGCTGCCCGGCTCCTACGACCTGCCGGGCGCGCGGCTGCTCGACCTCGCCTCGGTGATGGACCGGCTGCGCTCACCCGGCGGCTGCCCCTGGGACGCCGAGCAGACCCACGAGTCGCTGGTGAAGTACCTGGTCGAGGAGGCGTACGAGCTCGTCGAGGCGATCGAGGAGGGCGACCGGGAGACGCTGCGCGAGGAGCTCGGCGACGTCCTGCTGCAGGTCTTCTTCCACGCGCGGATCGCCGAGGAGCACCCGGAGGACCCGTTCTCCGTCGACGACGTGGCCGGCGACATCGTCGAGAAGCTGATGTACCGCCACCCGCACGTCTTCGGCGACGTGGAGGCCACCGGCTCCGCCCAGGTCGAGGCCAACTGGGAGCAGCTGAAGGCCGCCGAGAAGCAGCGGGAGTCGGTGCTGGACGGCGTCCCGTCGGGCCTGCCCGCGCTGGCGTACGCGGCCAAGCTGGTGTCCCGGGTGCGCCGGGCCGGCTTCACCGCCGTGCCGGACGCCCCGTACGAGCTGCCGCGGGAGCTGACCGCGGAGAGCGCCGGCGAGCTGCTGCTGGCCGTGGCGCAGCGCGCCTACGACGCCGGCGTGGACGTCGACGCGGCGCTGCGCGGTGCCGCGCGGCGCTACCGGACGGCGGTGCGGACGGCCGAGGGGCTGTCGGACTGACGCTGCGGCGGGACGACCTCGCTGATCGCCTCGCCGACCAGGGCGAGCAGCTCGGCCAGCGGGGCGAGGTTGTCGTCCAGGTCGGCGAAGGAGACGATCCGCTCGCCGTGCGGGCCGGCGACGGCGAAGAGGTCGATCCGGCCGAGGTGCTTGCTCGCGGTGTCGACCAGGGCGGCGACGTCGCTGGGCTGGTGGACGTCGCCGCTGACGCCGACGACCGGGCAGCCGGGGCGGTCGAGCTCGGTGGCGAGGTCCTCCGCGACGCCCGGGCGCAGATCGGCGACGAGCATGCCCGCGGCGCCCGCGGCGGCGAAGCGGCGGGCCAGGTCGGCCCCCTCGCCCCCGCTCAGTACGGCGATGACGACCACTGCCCCGGCTACTCGCACGGCCTGCTCCTCTCTGAGCACGACACCCCGCGGGCGGCTCCGCACGTCCGCCCTCACGGTTATCGGAGGATCGTAGGCACCTCGCGACCCTCCGCAACAGGGATTACCCCCCAGGTGACCAGGCTCACGCCCGTCCGGGCCGATCGGATCCGGCCGTCCCGCACGGGCCCCCGGGCAGCCCCTCCCGACGCCGCCCGCGCGGGCCGGCCGGACCGGGCGGGCCGGGCGGGCGCCGTCGGGAGGGGCGCCCGGCAGCGGATACGGTCGGGGCATGCCGGAGACCCCCCGACCCGACGACCGACCCGAACTCTTCACCTGGGAGTTCGCCGCCGACCCCTACCCCGCGTACGCCTGGCTGCGCGAGCACGCGCCGGTGCACCGCACCACGCTGCCCAGCGGGGTGGACGCCTGGCTGGTGACCCGGTACGCGGACGCCCGGCAGGCGCTCGCGGACGCCCGGCTCTCCAAGAACCCGGTGCACCACAGCGGGCAGGCGCACCGCTCCGGCCGGGTCGGCATCCCGGGCGAGCGGCAGGCCGATCTGATGACCCACCTGCTGAACATCGACCCGCCGGACCACACCCGGCTGCGCCGGTTGGTCTCCAAGGCGTTCACGCCGCGCCGGGTGGCGGAGTTCGAGCCGCGGGTGCAGCAGCTCACCGACCGGCTGATCGACTCCTTCGCCGGGCGTGGCACGGCCGACCTGATCCACGAGTTCGCCTTCCCGCTGCCGATCTACGCGATCTGCGACCTGCTCGGCGTGCCGCCGGAGGACCAGGACGACTTCCGGGACTGGGCCGGCATGATGCTGCGACACACGAAGCCGGGCCAGCCCGGCGGGCAGCGCGGCGGCGTCGGCCGGGCCGTGAAGCGGATCCGCACGTACCTGGCGGAGCTGATCCACCGCAAGCGGGCCGACCTCGGCGACGACCTGATCTCCGGCCTGATCCGGGCCAGCGACCACGGCGAGCACCTGACCGAGAACGAGGCCGCGGCGATGGCCTTCATCCTGCTGTTCGCCGGCTTCGAGACCACCGTCAACCTGATCGGCAACGGCCTGCACGCCCTGCTGCGCAACCCCGGGCAGCGGGCGCTGCTGCAGGAGTCGGTGGCACGCGGCGAGAGCGGCCTGCTGGAGACCGGGATCGAGGAGCTGCTGCGCTACGACGGGCCGGTGGAGCTGGCCACCTGGCGGTTCGCGACCCGGCCGCTGACGATCGGCGGGGTGGAGATCCCGGTCGGCGACCCGGTGCTGGTGGTGCTGGCGGCGGCCGACCGCGACCCGGCCCGGTTCTCCGGCGAGAACACCCTGGACCTCGCCCGCGCCGACAACCCGCACCTGGGCTTCGGCCACGGCATCCACTACTGCATCGGCGCCCCGCTGGCCCGCCTGGAGGGCCGGGCCGCCCTGGCGACGCTGCTGACCCGACTGCCGGACCTCGCCCTGGACGCCGACCCGGCGGACCTGCGCTGGCGCGGCGGCCTCATCATGCGGGGCCTGCGCGAGCTGCCGGTCGCCTTCACCCCGGTGGGGCCGTCCGGGCGGCGCGACCCGGTCTGACGGTGTGTCGCACCGGTCGGATCCGGTCGGAACTGAACACTCGTCAATCAGGAAACACCTGCATCGTTCGTGGGCGATAATCAGGTCTCCGTAATTGCTCCGTGATACCCGCGATATGGGCTTGTGATCGGTCGTTCGATCTGCTTACTCTCCCGAACAGTCCGCAGCCGCGGACCCCGGCACGGCAACGCCGAATCCTGTCCGCCGTGCCCGGGCCTCACGACCGAGACCCAGGACAGGGGCGGGGGAACCACGTTCGTCGCCGTCCCCACGGCTAGGGGTGAAGCCGCGTCAGCAGGGCCCCTCCTGCGGCCGCGGCCGGGCCAGCCTCCCGGTCCGAACCCGACAGCTCACCTCGCAGGCGTTCGGAGAGGGACAACCCATGCTCTTCACCGGACCTGGCCGCCACCGCCGCAGGACGTCCGCCGAGAAGGCGGTCGCCGTCGCGGGTGTCACGGGTGTCGGCCTCGCCCTGCCGCTGCTCACCGCGGGCGGAGCCCATGCCGCCCCCGTCTCGATCTGGGACAAGGTCGCCCAGTGCGAGAGCGGCGGCAACTGGAGGATCAACACCGGCAACGGCTTCTACGGCGGGCTGCAGTTCACCGCCCGGACCTGGAAGGGGTTCGGCGGCGCCCGGTACGCCCCGCTCGCCCACCAGGCGAGCAAGAGCGAACAGATCGCCGTCGCCGAGAAGGTGCTGGCCTCCCAGGGGCCCGGCGCGTGGCCGGTGTGTTCCAAACGCGCCGGCCTGACCCGCGCGTCCGCCGGGAGCGGCGGGACGCGCAGCGGCACCGGACAGACGCAGGCCCCGGCGGCCCCGGCGTCGCCGCAGTTCCCCGGCCGCGGCGGCTTCGACGCCGACTCCGGCGTGTACTGGTACCAGAAGGACGACCAGTGGTACTGGACGGCGCACCAGGAGGTCTACGAGCGCCACCTGCCGCCGGCGCCCACCGGGCCGGCCGACCCGGCCGACGGCGGCGCCGACGAGGGCGCCCGCACCCTGCAGGCCGTTCCGGTGCCCTCCCTCGGCCGCGAGCAGTACACCGTGCAGGAGGGCGACACGCTGTCCGGCATCGCCGCCGCGCACGGGCTGCCCGGCGGCTGGGAGCAGCTGTACGCGAACAACCGCGAGGCCGTCGGCGCCGATCCGGACCTGATCCTGCCCGGCCAGCAGCTGCGCCTGGCCTGACGGTCCGGCACGGTACGAACGGTCCGTCCGCCCGCGGGGCGGCACCCGCGGGCGGACGGCCGGTTTTGTGGTCCTTCAGGTGAACTACCGGCGAGTAGACCGGCCACACGGTGAGACAGGGCCATGCGCGGCACGGCCCGGTGGGCCCGTGCGGTTAGGCTCTGGTCGTAACGACCCTCATCCGCTTCCGCTAGGAGATGCCTCGTGCCGTCCATTGATGTCGTCGTAGCCCGCGAAATCCTCGACTCCCGCGGTAACCCCACGGTCGAGGTCGAGGTCGGCCTCGACGACGGCAGCACCGGTCGTGCCGCTGTCCCGTCCGGTGCCTCCACCGGTGCCTTCGAGGCCCTGGAGCTTCGCGACGGCGACAAGAACCGCTACTTCGGCAAGGGCGTGGAGAAGGCCGTCCTCGCCGTCATCGAGCAGATCGGCCCGGAGCTGGTCGGCTACGACGCCACCGAGCAGCGCCTGATCGACCAGGCCATGCTCGACCTGGACGCCACCCCCGACAAGTCCTCGCTCGGCGCCAACGCGATCCTCGGCGTCTCCCTCGCCGTGGCGCACGCCGCCTCCGAGGCCAGCGACCTGCCGCTGTTCCGCTACCTGGGCGGCCCCAACGCCCACGTGCTGCCCGTCCCGATGATGAACATCCTCAACGGCGGCTCGCACGCGGACTCCAACGTCGACATCCAGGAGTTCATGATCGCCCCGATCGGCGCGGAGTCCTTCTCCGAGGCCGTCCGCTGGGGCGTCGAGGTCTACCACACCCTCAAGGGCGTGCTGAAGGAGCGCGGCCTGTCCACCGGCCTCGGCGACGAGGGCGGCTTCGCGCCGAACCTGGACTCCAACCGCGAGGCGCTCGACCTGATCGTCGAGGCCATCAAGAAGGCCGGCTACACCCCGGGCAAGGACGTCGCGCTCGCCCTGGACGTCGCCTCCTCCGAGTTCCACAACGACGGCGCCTACACCTTCGAGGGCAAGGCGATCTCCTCCGCCGAGCTCATCGACTACTACGCCGAGCTGGTCGCCGCGTACCCGCTGGTCTCCATCGAGGACCCGCTGGACGAGTCGGACTGGGACGGCTGGAAGGCCATGACCGACAAGCTGGGCGACAAGGTCCAGCTGGTCGGCGACGACCTGTTCGTCACCAACCCGGAGCGCCTGCGCCGCGGCATCGAGACCGGCACCGCCAACGCGCTGCTGGTGAAGGTCAACCAGATCGGCTCGCTCACCGAGACCCTGGACGCCGTCGAGCTGGCCCAGCGCAACGGCTACCGCTGCATGATGTCGCACCGCTCCGGCGAGACCGAGGACGTCACCATCGCCGACCTCGCCGTCGCCACCAACTGCGGCCAGATCAAGACCGGCGCCCCGGCCCGCTCCGAGCGCGTCGCCAAGTACAACCAGCTGCTGCGCATCGAGGAGATCCTCGACGACGCCGCCGAGTACGCCGGCCGGGGCGCGTTCCCCCGGTTCCGCTCCGCGGACAAGTAAGCGCGGCAAGTACGAGGGCTGAGGCTGACACCCGCGCGCTGACGCGGCCGCTGGACCGGTGCCCCGGCAACCACCCCGTAGGGTGGGGGCCGGGGCACCGGCGTGAGCAGGAGGGGTACGAGCGATGTGGAAGATCCCGGGACTGGCGGGGCGTCCGCGCTTCACCAGCCGCGCGACCGTGCTCGTGCTCGTCCTGTGCTCGCTGGTGGCGATACTCGCCTACCCCGCCCGGCAGTTCCTGACGCAGCGCTCGGAGATCGCCGACCAGCGGGCCAGGGCGGAGCACGCCCGGCAGCAGGTCGACGAGCTCCGGCGGGCGAAGGCCCGCTGGCAGGACCCGGAGTACGTGAAGGCGCAGGCCCGCGAGCGGCTGCACTTCGCGATGCCCGGCGAGACCCCGTTCGTCTCGGTCGACCCCTCCGCGCCCCCCGGCCCGGCCTCCGCCGACGCACTGCCCACCGGTCCGGTCAGGGCGGCCAAGCCCTGGTACACCACCGTCCTCGAGTCGGTCGACCTGGCCGACTCGACGCCCGCTCCTCACGAAGACAGCACGCCATGACCTCTGAACAGCACCCCGCCACCGACGGCACCGTGTCGGACGCCGACGTCGCCGCCATCGCCGCCCAGCTCGGCCGGGTCCCGCGCGGGCTGCGCGGGGTGGCCCACCGCTGCCCCTGCGGCAACCCCGACGTGGTCGAGACGGCACCCCGGCTGCCCGACGGCACGCCGTTCCCGACGCTCTACTACCTGACCTGCCCCAAGGCGGCCTCGCTGATCGGCACCCTGGAGGCCGACGGCGTGATGAAGGACCAGAGCGCCCGCCTCGCCGAGGACCCGGAGCTCGCCGCCGCCTACCGCGCGGCCCACGAGGACTACATCGCCCGCCGCGACGCCATCGAGGTGCTGGAGGGCTTCCCCAGCGCCGGCGGCATGCCCGACCGGGTCAAGTGCCTGCACGTGCTGGTCGGCCACTCGCTGGCGGCCGGCGAGGGCGTCAACCCGCTCGGCGACGAGGCCATCGGCATGCTGGAGGACTGGTGGGCCAAGGGCCCCTGCGTCTCCCCGGCCGAGGTCGAGGCGGCCGGCGAGCGGGTCCTGCGCAACCGGGCCAAGGAGCAGGACCACGCCGCGGTCATCGCGGCCAAGGAGCAGAAGACCGCCGAGCGCGCGGCCAAGCGCGCCCGCGCCGAGGAGGAGGACCAGTGACCGCCACCCGGGTCGCCGCGATCGACTGCGGCACCAACTCGATCCGGCTGCTGATCGCCGACCTCGACCCGGCGACCGGGGAGATCGCCGACCTCGACCGTCGGATGATCATCAACCGGCTCGGCCAGGGCGTCGACTCCACCGGCCGGCTCCACCCGGACGCCCTGGAGCGCACCTTCGCCGCCTGCCGCGAGTACGCGGAGATCATCGCGGCGCACGGGGTGGGCCCGGAGCGGATCCGCTTCGTCGCCACCAGCGCCTCCCGCGACGCCGAGAACGCCGCGGAGTTCACCGAGGGCGTGCGCGGCATCCTCGGAGTCGTCCCCGAGGTGGTCAGCGGCGACGAGGAGGCCCGGCTCTCCTTCACCGGTGCCACCAAGGAGCTCACCGGCGGCTCCCTCAAGCCCCCGTACCTGGTCTTCGACCTCGGCGGCGGCTCCACCGAGTTCGTGCTCGGCGGCGACGAGGTGCAGGCCGCCCGCTCGGTCGACATCGGCTGCGTCCGGATGACCGAGCGGCACTTCGGCGGCGCCGAGCTGCCGACGGAGGATCAGATCGCCCGGGCCAAGGCCGACATCCTCGCCGCGCTGGACACCGCCGCCGAGACGGTGCCGCTCACCGAGGCGGCCACCCTGGTCGGCCTGGCCGGCACCGTCACCACCGTGGCCGGCATCGTCCTGGGCCTCCCGGAGTACGACTCCGCGAAGATCCACCACGCCAGGCTGGACGTCGAGCAGGTCCGCGCGACGGCGACCCGGCTGCTGCACTCCACCCACGCCGAGCGGACGGCCATCCCGGTGATGCACCCGGGCCGGGCCGACGTGATCGCCGCCGGCGCCCTCGTGCTGCTGGAGATCATGGAGCGCACCGGCGCCGCCGAGGTGGTCGTCAGCGAGCACGACATCCTCGACGGCATCGCCTGGAGCATCGCCCGCTGACCACTGCGGGGGCTTACCCGAACGGCCCCGGAGCGCCGAGATGCCACCCGGCAGGCGCCCGGGGCCGCCTGCTGCGCGGTGTGTCGCCAGAACCTTCGTGAATTTCTTCACATGGCCGACCAGCCTTTCGACGCACTCCGGTGTCCGCTCCGTCCGTTATGTGGGACCGAAGGTCGCCCTCCGTGTTCGGCCAGCGGATCGCAGGCAGGGCTCGCCGATGGCCGATGGATTCGAAATTCCGCCCGGGAACTCGGGCGCCACCGGGATCGTTGCTGCTCAGCAGGGCCGCGACCCCCCGCGGCATCACTCCGCGCCCGCCGCCGCCGTGAGCGGGCCGCCACACCCCCGAAATGCGGGCGCGCAGTGTAGCAGGGGGTGTCCAGGGGCTTGTGACGGGCCTCACGAAGTGCCCGTCAGATGGGGGTGGATACTTTCCGATATGAGCACCACGGAGCGTCCTCGCATCCTCATTGTCGGCGGTGGTTACGTCGGCCTGTATGCCGCGATGCGCATCCTCAAGAAGATGCGCTACGGGGAGGCGACCGTCACGGTCGTCGACCCGCGGTCCTACATGACGTACCTGCCCTTCCTTCCCGAGGCGGCCGGCGGCAACGTCGCGCCCCGCAACCTCGTCGCGCCGCTGCGCAGCGCCCTCAAGAAGGCGGAGGTGCTCACCGGTGCTGTCACCGGTGTGGACCACGCCCGAAAGGTCGCCACCATCCAGCCCGCGGCCGGCGACTCGTACGAGCTGCCCTTCGACTACCTGGTCGTGGCCACCGGCTCGGTCTCCCGCACCTTCCCGATCCCCGGCCTCGCCGAGCACGGCATCGGCATGAAGACGGTCGAGGAGGCGATCAGCCTCCGCAACCACGTCATGGCGCAGCTCGACAAGGCCGAGTCCACCGCGGACGCGGACGTCCGCCGCAAGGCCCTGACCTTCGTGGTCGTCGGCGGCGGTTTCGCGGGTGTCGAGACGATCGCCGAGATCGAGGACATGGCCCGCGACGCGGCGAAGATCTACAAGACCGTCAGCCGCGACGACATGCGCTTCATCCTGGTGGAGGCGGCCAACCGCATCCTCCCGGAGATGGGCCCGGACCTCGGTCTGTGGACCAAGGAGAAGCTCGAAGAGCGCAACATCGAGATCTACATCGAGACCTCGATGGACTCCTGCGTCGACCAGCACGTCGTCCTGAAGAACGGTGTCGAGGCCGACGCCTCCACCATCGTCTGGACGGCCGGCGTCAAGCCGAACCCGGTGCTGTCGAACTTCGGCCTCCCGCTCGGCCCCCGCGGCCACGTGGACACCGCGCCGACCCTGCAGGTCCAGGGCTTCGACTACGTCTGGGCCGCCGGCGACAACGCCCAGGTGCCGGACCTCGCCGTCGGCGAGGGCGCCTGGTGCCCGCCGAACGCCCAGCACGCGGTCCGTCAGGCGCTCGTCCTGGCCGACAACGTGGTCTCCGGCATGCGGGGCTTCCCGCAGAAGGAGTACAAGCACAAGAACCTCGGTGCGGTCGCCGGTCTCGGCCTGCACAAGGGCGTGGCGATCCTCTTCGGCAAGTACAAGCTGAAGGGCCGTCCGGCCTGGTGGTTCCACCGCCTGTACCACGGCAGCCGGGTGCCGACCATGAACCGCAAGATCCGGGTCTTCACCGACTGGACGCTGGCGATGTTCCTCAAGCGCGAGACCGTCGGCCTCGCCGAGATGGAGAAGCCGTTCGAGGCGTTCCAGGAGGCCGCGGGGCCCGCCAAGGCGATCCCGGCCCAGGCGAAGCCCGCCGCCGAGAAGGAGCTGGCCGCCAGCAAGTAGCGACTGTGGCCCCGGCCGAGCAAGGCCGGGGATGAGTCGGAGGCCCTCCGCCCGGCAACGTGGCCGGACCACGACCTCCGTGGTGCTCAGCCGGCCGTGCGAGCCGGGCGGAGTACAGAAGTGACCGAAGGCCCCCGCCGTAACCGGGCGGGGGCCTTCGGTGTGCCCGGGTCCCTCCGCGGGGCGACCGCACCGGGGCGCGGGGCCGCGGCAGGCCCGGGAACGCCGCAGGGCCCCGGCACCTCCTCGGTGCCGGGGCCCTGCGGACGGTGCGTCAGTCCGTCTTGATGGCGCCCAGGATGTCCAGGCGGGCGGCCCGGCGGGCCGGCCAGATGGCCGCCACCATGCCGACCAGCCCGGCCAGCGCCAGGAAGAGCAACAGCTTGCCGTAGGGGAGGACGGTGGCGAGGCCCGGCAGGCTCGACTCCAGGGTGCCGTTGACCGCCCAGGCCAGGAAGCAGCCGAGCAGGACGCCGATCACCGCGCCGAACATCGAGATCACCACGGACTCCAGGCGGACCATCCGCTTGACGCCCCGGCGGTCCAGGCCGATCGCCCGCAGCATGCCGATCTCCCGCTTGCGCTCGAAGACCGACATCGCCAGCGTGTTCACCACGCCGAGCACCGCCACCAGCACCGACATCGCCAGCAGGCCGTACATCAGGTTCAGCATGAAGGTGATGATCTTGCTGAACTCGTCCCGGATGTCCTGCTTGGTCTTCACGTCGATCACCGGGTTGCTGCCGGTGGCGTCCTTGATGGCCTTGCGCAGGCCGTCGCTCGGGCCGTCGGCGGCCTTCACCAGAATCTGGGTGACGTACGGGTCCTCGCTGTGCTTGAAGACCTCGGTGTTGGCCATCACGACCGGGGAGAGCAGCTCGTTCTTCCGGAAGACGCCGCCGACGGTGACCCGGGCGGTGCTGCCGTCCGGGTACTCGACCGGCAGGACCGTGCCGACCGCCCAGCCGTTGCCCTTCGCCGTCTCGGCCTGGACGAGGACCTGCCCCTCCTTCAACGAGGCCGCGGAGCCGCTGTCCAGGGTGAGCGCGACGACCTTGTCGACCGCGCCGGCGTCGACGCCGCTGATCGCCCGCTCCGAACCGCCCAGCTTCCAGTAGACGTCCGACATCGGGCTGACCGCGGCCACCCCGGGGACCTCGGCGACCGCGGCGGCCAGCTTCGGGTCCGGCGAGATGCCGTTGGCGGTCTTGATGCTGTAGTCCGCCGTCATGCTGCTGGTGACCGACCGGTCGACGGCGTCGCCGACCGAGGCACCCAGCACCGTCAGCGAGCTGACCAGGGCGAGGCCGATGGTGAGCGCGGCCGCGGTGGCCGCGGTGCGGCGCGGGTTGCGCACCGCGTTCTGCTGGGCCAGCCGGCCGGCGGTGCCCGCGGAGGCCCGCAGCAGCGGGCCGACCAGCGCGATCACCGGGCGGGACAGCAGCGGCAGCAGGATGAAGATGCCGATCAGGGCGAGGCCCGCGCCGGCCGCCACCGGCACCCGGCCGGAGGAGTCGCCGGACGCGGCGCCGAGCGCCACCAGGCCGAGGCCGCCGGCCGCGATCAGACCGCCGATGACGTTCCGGACGATCAGGCTCTTCTGAGGGGCGGGCTGGTCGCCGCTGCTCATCGCGGCGACCGGGGCGATCCGCGAGGCGCGGACGGCGGGCAGCAGCGCGGAGAGCGTCGTCACGACGACGCCGACCACCAGCGAGACCGCCACCGTCGCGGGCGCGACCACCAGGGGGCCGGCCGGCAGGCCCGCGTCCAGCGCGTCGAGCAGCGCCCGCATGCCGGCGCCGATCCCGATGCCGGTGGCGAGGCCGGCCGCCGAGGCGATGACGCCGATCAGCAGCGCCTCGATCAGCACCGAGCGGGTAACCTGGCCGCGGCCGGCGCCGACCGCGCGCAGCAGCGCCAGCTCACGGGTGCGCTGGGCGACCAGCATGGTGAAGGTGTTGGCGATGATGAAGATGCCGACGAAGAGCGAGATGCCGGCGAAGGCGAGCAGCGCCGTCTTCATGCCGGTGGTGCCGTCGGCGATCATCCGGGTCTGGCGGTCGGTCAGCTCCTGACCGGTCTCGGCCTGCATCTGGCCCTCGCCGGGCAGCACGGCGGTGATGCTCCGCAGCAGCTCGTCCTGCGAGGTGCCGGGCTTCGCGGTGACCGCGACGGTGCTGTACTGGCCGGGGGCGAGCAGCAGCTTCTGCGCGGTGGCCCGGTCGAAGAGGGTCAGCGTGCCGCCTGACTCCACCTCCGGGTCGTCGGTGGTGAAGACGCCGACCAGGGTGCGCTCGGTGGCCGGGCCGTCGGAGGCGATCCGGACGGTGTCGCCGACGTGGTAGCCGCCCTTCTCGGCGGTGCGGCGGTCGAGCGCGATCTCCCGCTCGGCCTGCGGGCCGCGGCCCTCGGCCATCGGGTAGCGGGTGTCCTTGCCGGAGGCGTCCGGGGCGTAGTTGCTGCCGCGGGAGCTCCAGCCCTGGCCTATCAGGTCGCCCTTGCGGTCGGCCACGCCGACGAAGCCGCTGACGTTGCCGCGGGCGCGCTCGGTGCCGGGCAGCGCGGCGATCTTCGCGACGGTGTCGTCGGTCAGCTTGCCCCGGTTCGGGCCGCTCCGGTCCTTGGCGCGGAAGGGCGAGTCCGCCACCGGGTCGGTGACCAGGACGGAGATGTCCGAGTAGCTCTTGGAGAGGCTGTTCTTCATGGCCTCGCCGAGCGTGTCGGAGAAGACCATGGTGCCGGCCACGAAGGCCGTGCCCAGCAGGACGGCGAGCGCCGTCATCAGCAGTCGGCCCTTGTGGGCCAGCACGTTGCGCAGTGCGGTGCGGTACATGGCTGTGTGTGTCCTGGAGGTGTGGGTGCGGGCGGGCGGCGGGCGCCGTGTCAGCTGGTGCGGCCCTTGGCGTCGAAGCGGCGCATGCGGTCCAGGACGGAGTCGGCGGTCGGGGCGGTGAGCTCGTCGACGATCCGGCCGTCGGCGAGGAACACCACGCGGTCGGCGTACGAGGCCGCGACCGGGTCGTGCGTCACCATCACGACCGTCTGGCCGAGCTCGCGCACCGAGTTGCGCAGGAAGGAGAGGATCTCCGCGCCGGAGCGGGAGTCGAGGTTGCCGGTCGGCTCGTCGGCGAAGATGATCTCCGGCTTGGAGGCCAGGGCGCGGGCGCAGGCCACGCGCTGCTGCTGGCCGCCGGAGAGCTGGGAGGGGCGGTGCGAGAGCCGGCCGGAGAGGCCGACGGTGTCGACCACGCGGTCCAGCCACTGCCGGTCCGCCTTGGTGCCGGCGATGTCCATCGGCAGGGTGATGTTCTCCAGCGCGGTCAGCGTGGGCAGCAGGTTGAACGCCTGGAAGATGAAGCCGATCTTGTCCCGGCGGAGCTTGGTCAGCTGCTTGTCGCGCAGCCCGACGAGCTCCGTCCCGCCGATCGTGGCGGAGCCCGAGGAGACCGTGTCCAGGCCGGCCATGCAGTGCATCAGGGTCGACTTGCCGGAGCCGGACGGGCCCATGATCGCGGTGAACTCGCCCTGCCCGAAGGCCACGCTCACGTCGTCGAGGGCGACCACGCGGGTCTCGCCCTCCCCGTAGACCTTGCTCAGACCGGTGGCGCGGGCGGCCGCCTGGCCGGTGCGGGCGGCGGGTGCGGTCGTCGTGGTCACGGGGGACTCCTGTCGGGAGGGTGCGGGATCGTCCTTCTGATCCTCCCGTACGTGATCATGGAATCCGTCGATCCGCCGAACGGTTGCGCCGACCACCGCCAGGCGTATCCGGAGGCCGCCCTTCTCCTCCTGCGGTATGACACCGACCCTGAGGGCGGGATGGCCGGATATCGCCCGGTCGGTGGCCGAATCACGGACTGTTCGTCAGATGGCAAGGAAACATGACAACTTCCGGTGGCCGGAACATGCGAAACGGGGACCTTGGCGACTAGGCTCGGGGGCAGCCCGCACACGGGCGCGCGGTTCACGCCCGGGTGGTGGAACGCAGACACGGGCAGCTTAAAACTGCTTGGCCGCGAGGCCGTGCCGGTTCGAGTCCGGCCCCGGGCACCACATCCCGCACCACATCCCGCACCACCCCTGACCGGGCACGCGGCGCCGCCGCCCCCCGCGCGGCCCGCCCGGTCCTCCGCCGGAGATCCTCCTCGCGGCGTACGCGCATGCCTTTGCCAAACCATTACCCTGGTCCGGTGGGCAGCGCCGTGCCGCCCCGGAGGGAATGAGATGAGAAGCAGCAACCCGGTCTTCTCGCGGGAGGGGTCCTTCACCCGCGACACCGGATACGCGGGGTTCGACGCCACCCGGCAGCCCCACGCCAACAACCCCTACGCGGCCAACCCCTACGGCGCCAACCCGTACGCGCGTCCCGAGGGCGCCCAGCTGACGGACGACCAGCTGGCCGAGATGTACCGGGCCCCCTCCGCGGGCCCGATGCAGACCGGCCGGATGACCATGGACGACGTGGTCGCCCGGACGACGCTCACCCTGCTCGCCCTGGTCGGCGCCGGCGCCGTCGCCTGGTTCGCGCTGCCGGACGAGGGCTACGCCTTCGCCGCCGGCGCCGCCTTCGCCGCCTTCGTGGTCGGCCTGGTCATCACCTTCAAGCGCAGCGTCAGCCCGCCGCTGATCCTCGCCTACGCCGCCCTGGAGGGCTTCTTCCTCGGCGCGATCACCAAGGTCTTCAACACGATCTGGCCCGGCATCGCCGTCCAGGCCGTGCTCGGCACCGCGGTGGTCTTCGGCGCGATGCTGATCGCCTACAAGAGCGGCCGGATCCGGGTCACCCCCCGGTACACCCGGATCGGCCTCGCCATCGCGATGGGCTTCGTCGGCCTGCTGCTGGTCAACATGATCGCCTCGATGTTCGGCGCCGACCTCGGTCTGCGCTCCGGCCCGCTCGGCATCGTGGTCGGCCTGATCGGCATCGCCCTCGGCGCGTTCTTCCTCTCGCTGGACTTCGCCGAGATCGAGCACGCGATCCAGAACGGCGCCCCCGAGCGCGAGGCCTGGCGCGCCGCCTTCGGCCTCACCCTCTCGCTGGTCTGGATCTACCTGGAGATGCTGCGCCTGATCGCCATCCTCCGCGGCGACGACTGACCCCTCGCCCCTGCACGCCGCCGCAGCCCCCGGGAGCACCGCCCCCGGGGGCTGCGGCACGTCCGGGCCGGGCCGGACGCACCGGCGGGCGTGCCCGATACCCTCGCTGCATGTCCGACGCACCCCCGCTGTCCGCCGCCGCCCTGGTCGAGGCCGTCGACCGCCTCGCGGACCGGTTCCGTTCGATGCCGCAGAGCCGGCTGCTCGCCGCGGTGCCCGGCCACCCGTCCCGTGCGGCGGCCGGCCTGGAGCTGGCCCGCGGCCTGGCCGCGGCCGCCCTGGAACTGGAGGGCGAGCCGCCGCGCGAGGTCCCGGACGCGGGCCCGTTCGCGGTCGGCGACCAGCTCGCCGTGGCCGGGCACGACCTGGTGATCGCCGCGCAGGCCCGGCCGGAGGCCGTCGCCGCCGCGCTGACCGCCGTCCGGGAGACCGAGCGGCTCACCGCCTGAGGCACGGGGAACGGCGAGGGCCGGTCGGGCAGCCCGGGTGCTGCCCGACCGGCCCTCGGCCGGTGTCCGTCGTCGGTGGTTCAGATGCTCGCGACCACCCGGTCGGCCAGCACGTACACCGCGTCGTCGTCGGTGGAGAAGGTCAGCGAGTACGAGCCGGAGAACCGGGAGCCGCCGAGCAGCCGGACGTCCTCGCCGGCCTGGACGGCGTCGATCAGCCGGTAGGCCGCCTCGCGGTCGCCGGGCGCCACGCAGAGGGTGGTGCCGTCGGCGAAGGCGTACACGTCCAGCGTGCCCAGCGGGCCGGGGCGGACGTCGGTGAGGGCGATCTTCTCGTCGGCCAGCACGGCAAGCCGGGTGTCCGTCCACTCGCGGGACGGGGTCTGGCTCGGCACGAAGTCGGGGTGCGAGGGGTGGCGGCGCGGGTCCGGCGCGACGGCCGGCTCGGCCTCCGCCTCGGCGTCCAGCAGGCCGGCCTCCAGACCGGTCGCGATCAGGTCGGCCTCGCGGCGGGCGCGGGCGTCGGCGCCGGCCTCGGCCGGCACCGGGGAGCCGCCCTGCGAGGGGTGGCCGGGGTGCACGCCGCCCTCGGGGCCGCCCTCGTTGATGATGTCCTCGAGCGCGCTGCGCAGCGCCTCGCCGAACCCCGGGTCCATCGTCCCGTTGTCCGCCGCGGTCTCCGGGCCGGTCGGCCGGGGGAAGAACAGCGGCCATTCCTCGCCGACGCTCAGGAACGGGCCCTCGAACATCGGGGCGTCCTCCGCGGCGCGCGCCTCCTGCTCGGCCCAGAACGCCCGGGCCTCGGTGATCTCCCGCTCCCGGTCCGCCGCGAGTGCCTCGGTGACCGCGCGGCGTATCGACGCCTCGTCGAGGGCGGTGCCGGCCGGTGCGGCCTGCCGCTCCTCCAACCGCCGTGAGAGCGCCCGGACCTGGAGCAGCACGACAGTGGCGACGACGATCAGGATCAGCAGCAGAGAGATGTAGACGACGCTCACGGAATGTACTCCTTGCGAGGAGCGGAACGGGGTTGCACGTCCACACTGCCGTATGAGGGGCGGTTACTGCAGTGGTGGATGTCCCATTAATGAGGAACTTCCGCTCTTGTCCCCAAATTGTTAGGTACTACCTATCGACGGAGCGGAGTCGAGCCATTCCGCTCCGTCGACGAAACGCCCCGGAAATGCAAAATCGAGGGCCGGACCACGTTTCGCGTGTGATCCGGCCCTCAATTACGGAGTGTCACTCCGAACGGGTGGTTCCCCACCCCTCGTGCGGCGTGTCGCCCGTGATCGGCTCAGCCGCTGGTGTCCGCAGCCGCGCTGCGGCTCAGCTCAGCCGCTCGTGCTTGTGGTCG
>NZ_JBFBDW010000010.1:0-91902 GCF_040683455.1 Kitasatospora sp. NPDC093679 | reverse complement strand
GTCGCGCTGGGCTTCGCCTCCGCTGCGGGCGGATGCCGCCCCCCTCGTTCCTCGGTCGGCGACCTCCACCCTGCGCTGCGGCTCAGCTCAGCCGCTCGTGCTTGTGGTCGCGCTGGGCTTCGCCTCCGCTGCGGGCGGATGCCGCCCCCCTCGTTCCTCGGTCGGCGACCTCCACCCTGCGCTGCGGCTCAGCTCAGCCGCTCGATCACCATCGCCATGCCCTGGCCGCCGCCGACGCACATCGTCTCCAGGCCGAACTGCTTGTCGTGCCACTGGAGGGAGTTGATCAGGGTGGTGGTGATGCGGGCGCCGGTCATGCCGAAGGGGTGGCCGACGGCGATGGCGCCGCCGTTGACGTTGAGGCGGTCGATGTCGATGCCGAGGTCGCGGTAGGAGGGGATGACCTGGGCGGCGAAGGCCTCGTTGATCTCGACGAGGTCGATGTCGCCGATGGTCATGCCGGCGCGGGCGAGGGCCTGCTTGGTGGCCTCGACGGGACCGTAGCCCATGATCTCGGGGGAGAGGCCGGAGACGCCGGTGGAGACGACCCGGGCGAGCGGGGTGATGCCGAGTTCGCGGGCCTTGGTGTCGGACATGATCACCAGGGCGGCGGCGCCGTCGTTGAGCGGGCAGCAGTTGCCGGCGGTGACGGTGCCGTCGGGGCGGAAGACCGGCTTGAGGCCGGAGACGGCGTCCAGGGTGACGCCGGCGCGCGGGCCGTCGTCCTGGGAGACGACGGTGCCGTCGGGGGTGGTGATCGGGGTGATCTCGCGCTGCCAGAAGCCGGCGGCGATGGCCTTCTCGGCGAGGTTCTGCGAGCGGACGCCGAACTCGTCCTGCTCGGCGCGGGTGATGCCCTTGAGCGCGGCGAGGTTCTCGGCGGTCTGGCCCATGGCGATGTAGGCGTCGGGGAGGATGCCGTCCTCGCGCGGGTCGTGCCACTCGCCGCCGCCCTCGGCGGCGCGGCGGGCGGTGCGGGCCTGGGCCTCGTCGAAGAGCGGGTTGGGGGTGTTCGGCATGCCGTCGGAGGTGCCGTTGATGCTCCGGGAGACGGCCTCGACGCCGGCCGAGATGAAGATGTCGCCCTCGCCGGCCTTGATCGCGTGCAGTGCCATCCGGGTGGTCTGCAGCGAGGAGGCGCAGTAGCGGGTGATGGTGGTGCCCGGGAGGTAGTCCATGCCCATCTGCACGGCGACGATCCGGCCGAGGTTGTGGCCCTGCTCGCCGCCGGGCAGGCCGCAGCCGAGCATCAGGTCGTCGATCTGCCGCGGGTCCAGCTCGGGGACCTTGGCGAGGGCGGCGGCGATGATCTGGGCGGTGAGGTCGTCCGGGCGGACGTCCTTCAGCGAGCCCTTGAAGGCCCGGCCGATCGGCGAACGGGCGGCGCTGACGATGACGGCTTCGGGCATGGTGGGCTCCTCGCAGATCGGCCGGCTAGCGAGCATTCACTTGAGGCCGCGTATCGGCTCCCAACGACACTCGGGAGGAAAATTACCGTTTAGTAGCCCCGGCGTCACCCGATCCGGGGTGTGAGCTGGCCGACGCCGCCTCGGGCTCCGGCGTGCCCGGCAGGCCGAGCCGCAACCGGTGCCGCATCAGGGCCCAGCGCCGAGCCGCCGGCCCGGTGCCGGCCGCCGCGACCTCGGTGCCCGAGCGGCCCGCCGCGGCCGCGGCCGCGACCTCGACCGGCAGCACCGCCTGCGCGGCCGGCGGCTCGGCGGCGGTGTCCTCCTCGTCGGGCCACAGGTCCAGCGTGGCGCAGAGCGAGGGCAGCATCGCCATCGCCGCGGTCGCGTAGCCCTGCGCCGACGGGTGGTAGCGGTCGGCGGCGAAGAGCTCCGGCCGGGTCGCGAACTCCGGCCCGAGCAGCGAGCCCAGCGACACCGTCCGCCCGCCGGCCTCCACCACGGCGATCGTCTGCGCCGCGGCGAGCTGCCGGCTGAGGCGCCGGGCCACCCAGCGCAGCGGCGGCCGCACCGGCTTGATGGTGCCGAGATCCGGGCAGGTGCCGACCACCACCTCGCACCCGGTCGACCGCAGGATCCGCACGGCGTCGCCCAGCTGCCGCACGCACTGCGCCGCCGGGCTGTGCCGGGTCACGTCGTTGGCCCCGATCATGATCACCGCGAGCGCGGGGCGGTGCGGCAGGGCGAGCGCCGCCTGGTCCGCCAGGTCCTCCGAGCGCGCCCCCGACTTGGCGACGTTCACCAGTCGCACCCGGCGCTCGGCCACCGAGGCCAGGCCGGAGGCCAGCAGGGCGCCCGGGGTCTCCCGGCCGCGGTTCACCCCGAGGCCGGCCGCGGTCGAGTCGCCGAGGAAGGCGAGCACCAGCGGCGGTTCGTCCGAGGCCGGGGCGATCGTCCCCGCGTCGGTGAAGGCGTCGCCGTACACGCCGTCCGCGCGCGGCGGATCGCCGTCCAGCAGCCCGATCGCCCGGATCGCCATCCTGCTTTCGGTCAGCAGCAGTCCGGCGAGCCCCACGCCCAGCAGCCCGATCCCACCGCCGCCGTACGCGGCCGCCGTGGCGATCCGGCGGGCCACCCGGGCCCGCGAAGCCTGTGCCCCTGGCATCCTGCACCCCCTTGTGCGGTCTTCCAGAGTCCTCGTAACCCCGTAGTACCCCTCCCGGCCCTACTGCTATCGGCGGCCGTCGGCCATCCGGGGCCATACCCTTTAGACACCCACAGTCACACGCGCCACTATCGGGAGGACCCCCGTGCGGTACAGCAATTCGATCATCGAGCTGGTCGGCAACACGCCGCTGGTGAAGCTGAGCAAGGTCACCGAGGGCATCAGCGCCACCGTGCTCGCGAAGGTCGAGTACTTCAACCCGGGCGGCAGCGTGAAGGACCGGATCGCGCTGCGCATGATCGAGGCCGCCGAGGCCTCGGGCGCGCTCAAGCCCGGCGGCACCATCGTCGAGCCCACCTCCGGCAACACCGGTGTCGGTCTGGCGATCGTGGCCCAGCAGAAGGGCTACAAGTGCATCTTCGTCTGCCCCGACAAGGTGTCCACCGACAAGATCAACACGCTGCGCGCGTACGGCGCCGAGGTGGTGGTCTGCCCGACCGCCGTCGCGCCCGAGCACCCGGACTCGTACTACAACGTCTCGGACCGCCTGGTGCGCGAGACCCCGAACGCCTGGAAGCCGGACCAGTACTCCAACCCGGACAACCCGGCCTCGCACTACCACTCGACCGGCCCGGAGCTGTGGGAGCAGACCGAGGGGAAGATCACCCACTTCGTCGCGGGCGTCGGCACCGGCGGCACCATCTCGGGCACCGGCCGGTACCTGAAGGACGTCTCCGACGGCAGGGTCCAGGTCGTCGGCGCCGACCCGGAGGGCTCGGTGTACTCCGGCGGCACCGGCCGCCCGTACCTGGTCGAGGGCGTCGGCGAGGACTTCTGGCCCACCGCCTACGACCGCACCGTCGCGGACGAGATCGTGGCCGTGTCCGACAAGGACTCCTTCCAGATGACCCGCCGCCTCGCCAAGGAGGAGGGCCTGCTGGTCGGCGGCTCCTGCGGCATGGCCGTGGTCGCCGCCCTGGAGGTCGCCAAGCGGCTCGGCCCGGACGACGTGGTCGTCGTGCTGCTGCCGGACGGCGGCCGCGGCTACCTCTCCAAGATCTTCAACGACGACTGGATGGCCGACTACGGCTTCCTGCCCACCGCCACCGACGAGGCGCACATCGGCGAGGTGCTCGCCCGCAAGGACGCGCTGGAGCACGAGGGCATCCCGCAGTTCGTCCACATGCACCCCAACGAGACCGTCGCCGAGGCCGTCCAGGTGCTGCGCGACTTCGGCGTCTCCCAGATGCCGATCGTGTCGCCGGGTGCCGGCCACCCCGACGTGATGGCCGGCGAGGTCATCGGCTCGATCGTCGAGCGGGAGCTGCTGGAGGGCCTGTTCTCGCAGCAGATCAAGCTGACCGACAGCCTCGACAAGGTGATGTCCAAGCCGCTGCCGGTGGTCGGCTCCGGCGAGTCGGTGACCAACCTGATGACGGTCCTGGAGAAGGCCGACGCGGTGGTCGTGCTGGTCGAGGGCAAGCCGCAGGGCATCGTCACCCGGCAGGACCTGCTGGCCTTCCTCACCAGCCGGGCCGGTCACTGACCCCGTGTCACCGGACCCGGTGGGCCGACCGGGTGAAGGGGCGTCGTCCCACCAGTTGGTACACCGACGTCACCTCGGCGCATCAGGCCGTTAACAACGGTCCTGCATCGTATTGGTCAACGGCAAGACGCCGAGCATGGTGGCAGCGGAGGCCGGGAGCGGCTCCCCGGTCCCGCAGTCACCACGGACACGTCGGTCGGCCCTGACCCGGCCCTCCGTGTCCCGCCCGCGGGGGTTGCCGTCGTCCCGCCCCTGTTCGGTTCCGACCGATCAACAGGGTGCGGCGGCCCCCGCGGCACCCATCGCGCCGAAAGGCGCGTCTCCGCGGCTCCCGGGTGGGGGAGCTTCGGCGGAGGCGGTAGGGCCGGTCCCCGTCACAGGGGGCCGGCCCTCCCGTGTTCCCCCGGCCGGGTGCCCGCCGCGGGCCCGGCCGCCGGCCCTTCCGCGCGTTCCGGCGCACCGGTTTGGGTCCGCCCGTCCGCTGACCTAGGCTCGCCGCCATGACCAGCACTGACCTGCCCGCGCAGGACGCACCGCGTTACGTACGGCTCAAGATCGAGCTCATCGCCGAGATCACCGACGAGCAGGCCCTCAAGACTGCCGCCCTCGCCCAGGTCGAGAACGACGAGTACCTCGACGACGAGGAGCGCGCCCAGTCCGTCGAGGCCATCGAGGTGGACCCGTCCGGCTCGCTCGCCCACTTCATCGACCCGGTCGCGCTGCTCGGCGACGTCCCCGGCATCGAGCTGACCTCGGCCACCTGGGAGTCGGCGCACACCGACTTCGACCCGGACGAGGAGAGCTGGGACGAGTACAGCGTCGAGTAGTCCCCGTCGCGCCCGCGCGGCACCGCCGCACGGCGGCAAGGCCCGGTCCGGACCCTTCCGGACCGGGCCTTTTGTCCGATATGGAGGTATGACAAGTACTCTCGTACGATCTGGAACATGTGCGCCGAACGGGTGTATTCGCCCCGTTGCGCCATGCTCACGATCCGTACCGGGCGCCGGGCGCGCCGCCGAGCAGCAGGGAGAACCACGTGACGGCACCCGAGAACCAGCAGTCCGGGAGCAGCAACTGGACCCGGCGCGGCGTCCTGGGCGGTCTGCTCGCCGCCCCGGCCCTGCTGGTCGCGGCCTGCAACGGCGACACCGGCACCGGCAGCGGCAGCGGCAACGCGGCCGGGAAGGCCGCCGGCGGGCCGTCCGGAGCGCCGGCCACCACCAAGGGCGCCGACGTCCCGAAGACCTCGGCCGCCCGAATAACCGTCACCCCCGCCGACGGCACCACCACGGCCCCCTTCACCCGGCCGATCAAGGTGGCCGTCACCGGGGGCACCCTGACCTCCGTCACCGTCACGGACGAGAAGGGCCGGGCGGTCGCCGGCACCCTCTCCGCCGACCGGCACGGCTGGACCTCCACCGACCCGCTCGGCAGCGGCACCCGCTACACCGTGGCCGCCGCCGCCACCGACCCGGACGGGCTGGAGGCCGACGCGCACGCGGCCTTCGCCACCGCCGCCCCCGCCAACACCTTCGTCGGCCACTTCACCCCCGACAACGGCGCCACCGTCGGCGTCGGCATGCCCGTCTCGATCAACTTCAGCCGGCCGATCACCGACCGGAAGGCCGTCCAGGAGGCGATCACCGTCACCGCCCGGCCCGGCGTCGAGATCGTCGGCCACTGGTACTCCAGCACCCGGCTCGACTTCCGCCCGCAGGAGTACTGGGCCAAGGGCACGGTCGTCACCCTCAGCCTGCGGCTCAAGGACGTCGAGGGCGCCGAGGGCGTTTACGGCACCCAGTCCAAGGACGTCAGCTTCACCGTCGGCCGCAGCCGCACCAGCGTCGCCGACCTCTCCGCCGACACCCTCACCGTCACCACCGACGGCGTGGTCACCGCCACCTACCCGATCATCGGCGGCGCCCCCGCCACCCGGACCTGGGGCGGCAAGCTCGTCATCGCCGAGCAGTACCTGCAGACCAAGATGGACTCCCAGACCGTCGGCCTCGGCGACGAGTACAACATCCCCGACGTGCCGCACGCCCAGCGCCTCACCACCTCGGGCACCTTCATCCACGGCAACTACTGGTCGCCCGGGAGCGCCTTCGGCGAGCAGAACCTCAGCCACGGCTGCATCGCGCTGCGCGACGTCAAGGGCGCGGGCGACCCGCAGACCGACGGCGCCGTCTTCTTCAAGGAGTCGCTGGTCGGCGACGTCGTCGAGGTCGTCAACTCCGGCGACCGGACGGTCGACCCGGCCAACGGCCTCAACGGCTGGAACCTGAGCTGGGCCGCCTGGACGGCCGGCAGCGCCGTCTGACCCGCCCGGCGACCGGCGGCGCCCCGCGGTGGCGGGGCGCCCTCGGGCGGGGCCGGCCCGTCAGGACCGCTTGGCGTAGTCGGCGAAGCCCTGCCAGTCGATCACCACGCACGCCTCGTCGCCGAGCACCCACGCGTCGTGCCCCGGCGGGCAGATCATGAAGTCGCCCGGGCCGAACTCCTCCTCCTGCCCGTCGTCCATCACGACCTTCATCCGGCCGGAGACCACGTACCCCGTGTGGGAGGCCCGGCAGCTCTCCGTGCCGGCGATCGGCTTGACGTGCTTCGACCACTGCCAGCCGGGCTCGAAGGTGCCGCGGCCCACGCCGCCGCCCTCCTGGTTGACCAGTTCCATGCGGCCGCGGCCGTCCTCGAACGGACGGACCTCCTCGGGCGAGTCCAGGCTCATGCGGACAAGACCGGCCATCGCGCATCTCCTCCGAACGGGGGCGACCCACCCGGGCCACCCTGCCGACACCCCCAGTCTCCGCCGCGCACCGCACGGCTGCCACGGAGACGTGACCGCCCGGCCCGCGAACGCCGGTCAGGGCCCGCCGAGGCGGCGGCGGATCTCGGGCACGGCGTGGTCGGTCACCGCGGCGAGGACGCCGTCGGCCGTCCGGTCGATGTGGTCACGGGACTGGTCGGTGGAGGTGGTCCACCAGGTGTCGCGGCCGGCCGCGAGTAGGTAGCCGATGCGGACCGGGTCGAGGCGGCGGTCGTAGTGGACGACCGGGTTGGGCCGGGTCGGGAGTTCGGGCCGATCGGCCCGGTGGGCCTCCCCGACCCGGCGGTCGATCACCGAGATGTTGACCGTGAAGTCCGGGGAGTCCGCGGAGTTGGAGCGGGAACCCCGGAAGCCCAGCTGCACCCGGACCCCTTCCGGCCGAGGGCGCGCAGCCGCGGGGCGACGCCGTCGCGCAGCATCGCCCGGTACAGCCCCCGGGCCGTCGTCACCGGACGGTCAGCCGTTCGTCCGCGCGACGCCGATCGGGCAGGAGGCGCCGGTGCCGCCGAGGCCGCAGTAGCCGTTGGGGTTCTTGGCCTCGGAGAGGTACTGCTGGTGGTAGGGCTCGGCCGGGTAGAAGGCGGCGGCGGGGGCGATCTCGGTGGTGATCGCGCCGAAGCCGAGGGCGGTGAGCTCGGGCTGGAAGGCGTCCCGGGAGGCCTCGGCGGCGGCCTGCTGGGCGGGCGAGTGGGTGTAGACCGCCGAGCGGTACTGGGTGCCGACGTCGTTGCCCTGGCGGAAGCCCTGGGTCGGGTCGTGGGCCTCCCAGAAGGTCTTCAGCAGCGTCCCGTACGAGATCCGGGCCGGGTCGAAGACGACGCGGACGGCCTCGGTGTGCCCGGTGAGGCCGCTGCAGACCTCCTCGTAGGTCGGGTTCTCGGTGTGCCCGCCCTGGTAGCCGACCAGGGTCGTCCAGACGCCCGGCAGCTGCCAGAAGGCGCGCTCGGCGCCCCAGAAACAGCCGAGGCCGAAGTCGGCGGTCTCCAGGCCCTCCGGGTAGGGGCCGGTGAGCGGGGTGCCGAGGACGGTGTGCGGGTCGGAGACGGTGAACGGCGGGGTGGTGCGGCCGGGCAGCGCCTGGTCGGCGGTGACGAGAGCGCTCTTGTGGCGGTTGAACAGCAAGGCCTGCTCCAGGTTGTCCGGCGGTCGGGTGTGCGGTGGGTTCAACGCGCGCTGGTGCCGTCGGATTCCGTGGTGGACTCCGGCGGCAGCCACACCGCGCGGAGCTCCTCCTCGCTGCGGTCGCCGAAGGTCGGGGCGAGGGCGGTGAGCAGCCGCTCGCCGTACTCCTCGGCGCTGCCGACCTGCGGGTGCTCCTTGCGGAACTCGTCCCACTCGACGCGCTCCAGCGGCTCGGCGACGTCATCGGTGGTCAGCGGCCGGGTGGCCCACCACGGGTGGGACGTGAGGAAGACGTCCCGCAGCAGCTCGTAGCGGAGCGGGGCGGACTCGGCGAGCAGGACGGCGTCGTACAGGTCCTTGCCCTGGGCGAAGCCGTCGTTGACCAGCCAGAGGATCTTCCAGGCGAGCGAGAGCTCGCGGTCGGCGGTGCGCAGTTCGGCGGGCGTGCCGGAGCCGGAGAGCGGAGGCACGGCGGTGCGGACGGGCTCGGTGGCCAGCGGCTCGGTGAAGACGAAGTCCAGCTGGACGGTGCCCGCGGGCAGGCCGTCGGCGCTCCACGGCAGGACGAGGCGGCGCCCCGGGACGCGGTCGTACGTCCAGATCTCGTCCCGGACGGCCCGGTCGGCGTGCAGCCGGACGGTGCCGGAGAGCCGTTCGGCGGCGGCCGCCAGCCCGGTGAGCAGGCCGTCGGTGCGCGGGTCGTCGAGCTGCCAGTCGGTCGGCGTGACGACGAAGTCGAGGTCGCCGGGTTCGCGGGCGTCCGCCCCGAACCAGGCGGTGAGCAGCACCGATCCGCGCAGCACCAGGTGCCCGGCCCAGGGCGAGGCGGCGACGGCGGCGAGCACGGTGTCCAGGGCCTCCCGCCGGGCGGCGTACCAGCGGGCGCCGGTGGCCGCGTCGGCGAACTCCGGGTCGCCGGCCCGCATCGCCTTGACGTAGCCGCGCAGCGAGGGGTCGAAGACCGCCCGCTGGACGACGCCCTCGCCAGCCACCGGCCGGATCGAGCGGGGGAGTTCGAGCTCGGTGCGTTCGCTGTCGGTGGGGTTCGTGTGCGGGAGGCTGAGCTGCTCGCTCCAGGGGCCGTAGCCGAGTTCCTGCCAGGAGGAGTTGGTCATCGAGAGGTCCTTTCGGCGGTGTCCCGGGTGGGGTGGGCGTCCGCGGGGCGGGCTTCCGCGATCCAGCCGGCGTCCAGCGCCTCGGCGGTGTCGAGCACGGCGAACTCCCGCTCGACGGAGGCGATCCGGTGGCCGGCGAGGTCGGCAAGCAGGGCGTCCAGGCGGCGGCCGGCGGTGTCGGCGCCGACCAGGCGGCAGCGCTGGGTGACGAAGAACTCGACCTGTCCGTCGGGCCGGGTGCGCCGGGCGTTGCGGGACAGGTGGGCGTCGTGGCGCTCGGCGGTGGAGGCCAGCGCGGGCCCGGGCGGCGCGTCCAGCAGCAGTTTGACGTGGTGTTCGAAGTAGTACGCCGGGCCGAGGGCCCGGGCCTGCCCGTCGCCGGCGGGGACGCCCGCCGTCCAGGGTGCGGCCTCGATCTTGGTCCGGAGCACGGCGAACCCGGCGGAGTCGGCCTCCGCCCCTGTCCGGGCGGCGAGCGCCTCGGCCTCGGCGAGGGTGCCGGAGACGGTCAGGGTGAGCATCGGCTGCCGGGGGGCGGCGCCCCGGGCGAGCTCGATGTCGACGACCTTGAGGCCGCGCCCCGCGGCCCAGGCGGCGAGCGCCGGGCCCTGCTGCGGGGCGACGGTCAGGTGGATCTCGAAGTCGCCCCGGAAGTCGGGGCGGACGGGTGTACGGGTGTCGGGCACCCGCGCATCCTGTCAGGCGGCTGTGACAGCGCCGCCGCGGGCCTCGGCGGCGGACGGCGGGGGGGGCGTGCCGGCGGTTGCGGCACCTCCGGGCGGCGGCCGATCGGATCTCTCGATCGGCGGTGCGGACGCGCGGTGGTGGCGGTCCGAACGACCGCGGGCGAAGGGATCCGTGCTGGCCGGGCCCGGTCCGCTCCGGCGGCGGACGGCGGTCCCGCCGGGCCCGGCCGCGGCCGCACCGGCCGACGGCGTGGCGCCGGACGTGCGCTCAGCCCGTGCGGCCGGGCCCCCGCGGACTAGGCTCATGGGCATGACCGAGCACCAGCTTCCCCAGGGCTTCGAGACCCTCGCCATCCACGCGGGTCAGGAAGCAGACCCCCAGACCGGGGCCGTCGTCACGCCGATCTACCAGGTGTCCACGTACAAGCAGGACGGGGTGGGCGGCCTGCGGGGCGGGTACGAGTACAGCCGTTCCGCCAATCCGACCAGAACCGCGCTGGAGGAGTGCCTCGCGGCGATCGAGGGCGGCGCGCGCGGCCTCGCCTTCGCCTCCGGCCTCGCGGCCGAGGACACCCTGCTGCGCACGATCCTCAAGCCGGGCGACCACATCGTGATCCCGAACGACGCCTACGGCGGCACGTTCCGGCTGTTCGCGAAGGTCCTCACCCGGTGGGGCGTGGAGTTCTCCGTCGCCAACACCCAGGACCTCGCGGACGTCCGCGCCCAGCTCCGTCCGAACACCCGCGCGGTGTGGGTGGAGACCCCGTCCAACCCGCTGCTGGGCATCACCGACCTGACCGCGCTGGCCGAGGTGGCGCACGCCGCCGGCGCCCTGCTGGTGGTGGACAACACCTTCGCCAGCCCCTACCTGCAGCAGCCGATCGCGCTCGGCGCCGACGCCGTGGTGCACTCCACCACCAAGTACATGGGCGGCCACTCGGACGTGGTCGGCGGCGCGCTGGTGCTGGCCGACGCCGGCCTCGGGGAGGAGGTCGCGTACCACCAGAACGCGATGGGCGCGGTCTCCGGCCCGTTCGACGCCTGGCTGGTGCTGCGCGGCATCAAGACGCTGGGCGTCCGGATGGACCGGCACAGCGCCAACGGCGAGAAGGTCGCCGAGCTGCTCCAGAGCCACCCGAAGGTCAGCCAGGTGCTCTACCCGGGCCTGCCCGAGCACCCCGGCCACGACATCGCGGCCAAGCAGATGAAGGCCTTCGGCGGCATGGTCTCCTTCCGTGTGCACGGCGGCGAGGAGGCGGCGGTCGAGGTCTGCAACCGGGCGCAGCTGTTCACCCTCGGCGAGTCGCTGGGCGGCGTGGAGTCGCTGATCGAGCACCCGGGCCGGATGACGCACGCCTCGGTGGCGGGTTCGGCGCTGGAGGTGCCGGCCGACCTGGTGCGGATCTCGGTCGGCATCGAGGCGGTCGACGACCTGCTCGCCGACCTGCGCCAGGCGCTGGGCTGAGCCCCGCGCGGCCCGGTCAGGACTGACGGCCCGCCGAGTACGACTCCAGCGAGTCGTTGAAGCGGGCCAGCAGGGCGCAGAAGGCCCGCCGCTCGTCGGCGGGCCAGTCCGCCGTCAGGTGGCGCATCAACTCCTCGCGTCCGGCTCGTACTTCGGCGAGCCTGCGGCCGCCGAGCGAGGTCAGGGCGAGGTGCACGGCACGCCGGTCGGCCGGGTACGGGACCCGGCCGACCAGGTCCGCCTCGACGAGCGGCGCGGCCTGCCGGGTGACGGTGGAGGAGTCGACGCCGAGCGCCGCGGCGAGGGTCTTCACGCTGGCCGGGCCGCGACGCTGCAGCTCGTCCAGCAGCAGGTAGGCGGCGCGGTCCAGCGAGCCGACCGCGCCGTGCCGAGCCTGCTCCAGCCGACGGGCGAACACCGCCACCTGGTAGTGGAGTTGGCTGTGGAGGGGGTCGTTGCCGGGGGCGGCCGGGGGCGAGGGGGTCGTCATCGCGGCTCACGTTCCAGAGGCGGTACGGGTGCTCGGAGCCAGCAGCGTACGCGCGACGGCCCGGCCCGGGAACAGGCCCGGCGCTGCCGGTCGCAGGCTGCCCGCGGCCGTACGCTGATCCGCATGCAGAGCTGGCCGATCACCCTCGACGACGTCCGCGGCGCCCAGAAGATGCTGGCCGGGATCGCCCGGGTGACGCCGATGGAGTCGAGCCGGTACCTGTCCGCGCTGGTGGGCTCGCCAGTCCACCTCAAGTGCGAGAACCTGCAGCGCACCGGCTCGTTCAAGCTGCGCGGCGCGTACGTGCGGATCGCCGGGCTGACGCCGGTGCAGAAGGCCGGCGGGGTGGTCGCCGCGAGCGCCGGCAACCACGCGCAGGGCGTGGCGCTGGCGGCCTCGCTGCTCGGCGTGCCCGCCACCGTCTTCATGCCGACCGGCGCCCCGCTGCCCAAGGTGGCGGCGACCCGCGACTACGGCGCCGAGGTGCGGCTGCACGGCGCCACCGTCGACGAGGCCCTGCAGGCGGCGCAGCGCTGGTCGGAGGCGACCGGCGCGGTGTTCATCCACCCCTTCGACCACTGGGACGTGGTGACCGGCCAGGCCACGGTGGGCCTGGAGATCCTGGAGCAGTGCCCGGAGGTCCGCACGATCCTGGTCGGGGTCGGCGGCGGCGGGCTGATCGCCGGGATCGCGGCGGCGGTGAAGCCGCTGCGCCCGGACGTGCGGGTGGTCGGGGTGCAGGCGGCGGGCGCGGCCGCGTACCCGCCGTCGCTGGCGGCCGGGCACCCGGTGTCGCTGCCGGGGATCGCCACGATGGCGGACGGGATCATGGTGGGCCGGCCCGGTGACATCCCGTTCGAGGTGGTGAACACGCTGGCCGACGGTGTCCGCACGGTCTCCGAGGACGCGCTGTCGCGGGCGCTGCTGGTCGGCCTGGAGCGGTTGAAGCTGGTGGTGGAGCCGGCCGGGGCGAGCCCGATCGCGGCCCTGCTGGAGCGGCCGGAGGGCTTCGAGGGCCCGGTGGTGGCGGTGCTGTCCGGCGGCAACATCGACCCGCAGCTGATGATGCGGGTGCTGCGGCACGGTCTGGCGGCGGCCGGCCGCTACCTGTCGCTGCGGGTGCGGCTGGCGGACAGGCCGGGGGCGCTGGCCGACCTGCTGGGGGTGCTCACCCGGGTGGACGCCAACGTGCTGGACGTCGCGCACGTGCGGATCGACCCGCGGCTGGGGCTGACCGAGGTCGAGGTGGACCTGCACCTGGAGACCAAGGGGCCGGAACACTGTGCGGTGGTGACCGGTGAGCTGCGCGCCGCGGGGTACGTGGTCACCCAGTAGGACCGCTCCGCCGTGCGGGTGGCGCACCGCCGCACCCCTTGACGCGATATATCGCAAGATGCCATCCTCTCGCGATACATCGCGAGATTCGGGACCGGCCCGGCCGGGCACCTGTGTGACGATCAGACGACATACCGGACAAGCAGGAGATGAGGCAGGCCATGGCGCCAGCCATCCAAGCCGAGGACCTGGTCAAGACCTTCGGTGACGTCCGCGCCCTCGACGGCGTCAGCCTCGACGTGCCCGAAGGCACCGTGCTGGGCCTGCTCGGCCCGAACGGTGCCGGCAAGACCACCACCGTGCGGGTGCTCACCACCCTGCTCCGACCCGACTCCGGCCGAGCCACGGTGGCCGGACTGGACGTGCTCAGGCACCCCAACGAGGTGCGCGGCCTGATCGGCCTCTCCGGCCAGTACGCCGCCGTCGACGAGTACCTCACCGGTCGCGAGAACCTCCAGATGGTCGGCGAGCTGTACCAGATGAGCGCCCGCGACGCGAAGGCCCGCGCCCTGGAACTGCTGGAGTGGTTCAACCTCGCCGAGGCCGCCGACCGCACCGCCAAGACCTACTCCGGAGGCATGCGCCGCCGCCTCGACCTCGCCGCCGCCCTGGTCGTCCGCCCCCCGGTGATGTTCATGGACGAGCCCACCACCGGCCTCGACCCGCGCAACCGCCTCGCCCTGTGGGAGGTCATCGAGAACCTCGTCGACCAGGGCACCACCCTGCTGCTCACCACCCAGTACCTGGAGGAGGCCGACCGCCTCGCCCACGACATCGCGGTGGTCGACCACGGCCGGGTGATCGCCCGCGGCACCGCCGACGAGCTCAAGGCGACGATCGGCGGCGAACGCATCGAACTGGTGGTGCACCGCCCGGACGAGGTCGCCGGGGCCGTCGCCGCCCTCACCCCCTACACCAAGGGCGAGCCGGCCGTGGAACGCAACACCCGCCGGATCACCGTCCCGGTCAGCGGCGGCTCCAAGGTGCTCGCCGACGTCATCCGCGAGCTCGACGCCCGCTCGATCGAGATCGACGACATCGGCCTGCGCCGCCCCACCCTCGACGACGTCTTCCTCTCCCTCACCGGCCACGCCACCGAGGCCGAGGAGAACGGCGGGAACGGACGGCAGAAGCAGGCCCGGGGCCGCCACGGCCACGGAAAGGAGTCCTGAGATGGCGACCACCGCCACCGAGCACGCCATCGGCCGCGCCGTCCCGCGCCGGCGCACCGGGCTTGCCGCGATGCTGCACGACTCCTGGGTCGTCGCCCGCCGCAACCTGCGCCGGATGCTCCGCATCCCCGAGATCGTGGTCTTCGGGCTGCTCCAGCCCGTGATGTTCGTGCTGCTCTTCTCGTACGTGATGGGCGGCGCGATCCAGATCCCCGGGACGCAGGCCAGCCACGACGCCTACATCCAGTTCCTGATGGCCGGCATCTTCGCGCAGACCGTCACCTTCGCGACCGCCGGCGCCTCGGCCGGCATCGCGGAGGACATGACCAAGGGCCTGGTCGACCGCTTCCGCTCGCTGCCGATGACCCGCTCGGCCGTCCTGGTCGGCCGGACCCTGGCCGACCTGGTGCAGACCGCCTTCATCCTGCTGGTGCTCGCCCTGGTCGCCCTGCTGGTCGGCTGGCGGATCCACGAGGGCTTCTGGAAGGCGATGGCGGCCTTCGGGCTGCTGCTCCTGCTCGGCTACGCCTTCTCCTGGATCGGCGCGCTGATCGGCCTGTCCGTGCGCAGCCCGGAGGCGGCCACCTCGGCCGGCCTGATCTGGCTCTTCCCGCTGACCTTCGTCTCCAACGCCTTCGTGCCGATCAGCTCGATGCCGGGCTGGCTGCAGCCGATCGCCTACTGGAACCCGTTCTCGGCGACCGTCCAGGCCTGCCGCGACCTGTTCGGCAACCAGGTCGGCCCGGTCGACGACGCCTGGCCGATGCAGCACGCGGTGCCGGTGTCGATCGTCTGGTCGCTGGTGATCACGGCGCTGTTCTCCTGGCTGTCGGTCCGCAAGTACCGCTCCGCGGCCGGCTGACCGGCGGCGGGTGCAGCACGAGGGGCGGCCCCGGCGCGAAGCCGGGGCCGCCCCTCGTGGTGTGCGCGGACTCAGCCGGCGTGCGGCTTGGCCTCGATGATCTTCACGCCGGCCCGCTTGCCGTTCGGCAGCTCGTAGGTGGCGTCCTCGCCGACCTTCTTGCCGTTGATGGCGCGGCCGAGCGGCGACTGCGGCGAGTAGATGTCCAGGTCGTCACCGGCGACCTCGCGCGAGCCGAGCAGGAAGCGCATGGTGTCGTCCTCGTCGCCGTCGAAGGCGACGGTCACGACCATGCCCGGGGCGACGACACCGGAGTCGGCCGGGGCCTCGCCCACCTTGGCGCGCTCCAGCAGCTGGGTGAGCTGGCGGATCCGGGCCTCGTACTTGCCCTGCTCCTCCTTGGCCGCGTGGTAGCCGGCGTTCTCCTTGAGGTCACCCTCCTCGCGCGCCGCCTCGATCTTCTGGGCGATCTCGATGCGCCAGGGGCCGGTCAGGTGCTCCAGCTCGGCCTTGAGCTGGTCGTAGCCGGACTGAGTGAGCCAGGTCACGTCATCGCTGGTCTGGGTCACGGGTGCTCCTCGTCGGTACTGGGCTGTGCTGAGGGTTGTTCGTCAGCAGGTTCGGTCGTAACTACAAAGCAACGCCCGCTCCCGGGCGCGGGGGCTCGGAAGGGGCGAAATCACGAGCCTAACAATTTCCGCCTCCCGGCGGGAGGGGAGCTCGCGGGCACGGCCACGGCAGGCTGCCGCGGGGCGGCGGCACTCCGTACGGATGCCCGCCCGTACGCTCGAATATGCGCCGGGGAGGGTGCGATGCGCAAAGGGGAATTCCGCCCGGACGGCTCCCCCGGACGGGTGGCGGATCAGCGGCGGGGCGTGCAGCCCAGCAGCTCCGCGGTCACCCCGCGGGCGGTGGTGCGCAGCGTCACCACCTGCGACCAGGTGCTGCCCTCGGCCGGCACCGGGAAGTCGTACTGGCCCACCACGGCCTTGTCCGCTGCCATCGACCGCACCGTGCAGACACCCGCGGTGCCCGACTCCTTGCGGACCGACAGCTGCAGCTGCATCTCGTGGTCGGAGACCGCCTCGAAGGCCGGCACGCTGCCGCTGATCACGCTCTCGCGCAGGATGTACGAGGCGCCCAGCCAGGCCACCACGCCCAGGAACAGCACGCCGCACACCACCGCGGCGATCCGCAGCCGACGGTCCGCCTCGGCGTCGGAGCGGCGGCTGTAGCGGCCCTCCGGCAGGGCGGTGGTCGTACGACTGGGGTCCATGGCCGGCTCGGTCCTTTCGACGAGGCGCGCTCGGGCTGGGGAGGGAATGGAGCGGCTCCTCAGTCCGTCACTATAGAAGGGGCACGTCCGCGCCGGAGGCGGCGGGGGAGCCGACCCGACGAACCGGACATACCTGGAAGGGAACCAGGCGTTGAGCGAGCAGTTGCGACTGATGGCGGTGCACGCGCACCCGGACGACGAGTCCAGCAAGGGCGCCGCCACCACGGCGATGTACGTCGCCCAGGGGGTGGACGTGCTGGTGGCCACCTGCACCGGTGGCGAGCGGGGGTCGATCCTCAACCCCAAGCTGCAGGGCGACGCCTGGGTCGAGGAGAACATCCACGAGGTGCGCCGCAAGGAGATGGACGCCGCCCGGGAGATCCTCGGCGTGCAGCAGGCCTGGCTGGGCTACGTCGACTCCGGGCTGCCCGAGGGTGACCCGCTGCCGCCGCTCCCCGAGGGCTGCTTCGCCCTGGAGGACGTGGACGCGGCGGCCGGCACCCTGGTGCGGCTGATCCGCGAGTTCCGCCCGCACGTGATCACCACGTACGACGAGAACGGCGGGTACCCGCACCCCGACCACATCATGACCCACAAGATCACCATGGTGGCCTTCGACGCCGCCGGCGACCCGGACGCCTACCCGGAGGCCGGCGAGCCCTGGCAGCCGCAGAAGCTGTACTACAACCACGGCTTCCCGATGGGCCGGATCCGCGCCCTGCACGCCTACCTCACCGACAACGGGCACGACTCCCCGTACGGCGAGTGGATCGCCGGCTGGGAGAAGAGCGGCCGCAAGGAGCGCGAGATCACCACCCGCGTGGTCTGCGACGACTACTTCGAGATCCGCGACAAGGCGCTGATCGCGCACGCCACCCAGATCGACCCCGACGGCCCCTGGTTCCGCGTCCCGCTGGACATCCAGCGCGAGGTGTGGCCCACCGAGGACTACGAGCTCGCCCGCTCGCACGTCGACACCGACCTGCCCGAGAACGACCTGTTCGCGGGCCTGCGCAAGTAGCGCGAACCCCCTGCACCACCCCGGTGGCCCGGCCCGTGTAGGGCCGGGCCACCATGGAGAGATGAGCACCCCCGTGAACCTCACCCACCTCGCCGCGGACCTCGCCCTCGACCAGAACAAGGTCACCCCGGGCCTGCTCGGCTTCGTCGTCTTCGCGGCCCTCGGCATCGCCACCTGGTTCCTGCTGAAGTCCATGAACAGCCGCTTCAAGAAGATCGACTTCGCCGAGGAGCCGGAGACCACCGAGGAGTAGTCACACCGGGAGCTGCCGCTCGCCGCCGTCGTCGAAGTACCGGTCGAGGTAGGCGTCGGGCTCCAGCGGGCTGTCCCGCAGCAGCGAGAACACCTCCGCGCCCGGCCCGGGGACGTCCACCGCCTCGTAGCACTGCGCGAGCCCGGTGTACTCGACACCGGTGTCCTCGGCGTACCCGGCCGCCTCCGCCTCGGCCAGCGCGATCGCCCCGGCCGCCGAGGCCGCCCGCCACAGGGTGATCCGCTCCTCGTAGGTACCGCGGCCCGTCCACCGGAACACGCACCGCACGCCTTATCTGCTTCAGCACGCCGACAACCCGGTCGACTGGTGGCCCTGGGGACCCGAGGCCTTCGCCGAGGCCGAGCGACGCGGGGTGCCCGTTCTGCTGTCCGTCGGGTACGCGGCCTGCCACTGGTGCCAGTGACTTAACACAACCAGGTAGTCCTGACCTGGGGCTCTGCCAGAGGGCAGCCGCACGGACACTGCGATGCCGTTGTCCGCCCTGACGCCACCGATCGGCACTCTCGTAGCGGACCCCGCGCGGCACCGGTGGCCCCATATCCTGAGGGTGACAGGAAGGAGCCGTTGATGAGCGTCGACGCGGTCATGCACACCGAGTTCCCCGCAGGGTACGTGATCTTCTTCGGTACCGACGGGAAGGTGATCATGACCCCGCAGAGCTTCGAGCACTCCAGCACCATCAAGTCGATGCAGATCGACTCGCTCTCGCTCGGCCGGCATGCGAAGACCGCCTCCGACGTGTACATCGACTTCCCGGCCGACGAGAACTCAGCCCCGGACTTCGCGATCCTGCGGGAGGACGCGCAGCGGCAGGGCAAGCGCTACGGCTTCGAGGACGTGCTGCTGATCGCCGAGGTGGTGTCGGTCTCCTCCGCGCGCAAGGACTACGACGACTGCACCGCCAAGTACGGCCGCTACGGCATCCCGGTCTACGTGGTGGTGGACCCGTACGCCGCAGAGGTCGTCGTCCACACCCAGCCCACCGGCTCCGGGTACATCGCGGCACACACGCACAAGTACGGCTCGGGCAAGCTGCCCATCGAGCTGGCCGACGGGCGGACCTACACCCTCGACCTGGACGAGCTGCCCCGGCCCGAGGCAGACGCTCGCTGAAGTGCTCAGCAATGAGAGCTTCAAATCCCGCCGTGGCTGTCATGCAGTTGTGAGGCCTCGTTCTTGAACCCGAACTCGGTGAGTGTGGTGCACAAGCGGTCCACGACGTAACTCTTTGCATCTGGGGCCAGGCTGCCGAAGGTCTTCTCAAGAAGGGTTGCGGTACGCACCCACGCCGCGCCCGGTGCGTACGCGGCCACCTTGTCGCTCAGCGTCTGGACGAGTTGCACGGTCTTGTCGTCCAGCTGGCCCGGGGCCTCCAAGAGCATGTGGGCGACGACGAGCGTGGGGTCTTCGCGCAGGAGATCGCGCAGGTCGACGAGCTGGGCGATGCGGTCGCTGCGTTCCTGCTGCGCGGCGCGTGCTCGTGCTCGGGCGCGTAGGTGCGCACGGACGTCATGCAGATCCTGTGTGGGCACGTGGACGTGCACGGTGATGGCGTCGATGCGCAGCCCGTCATTGGGCAGGTCACGGCGTCCTCCCAGTACAGCGTTGGCCCGGTATCCGAGTTCTGCGGCGGCCAGAATCGACAGGTCCGCCGCGATGGAGCGCCCCCGGTGGAGTCGAGTGCCGGATGACTGTCTTGGCAGCGCTGACGGTGCGGAGATTCTGGCCGGCGACTCGTCTGTAAGGTCAGCGTGCGGGCCGCTGCCGCCCAACTTGAGGCAAGCAATGCGGCCCCAGCCCTCGACCCCAGCCCGTCACCAGGGCAGCGTAGGGGCTGGCAGGGCAGCGCCGCCGGATTGCTACCGGGGGCCGTTGGATCCCCATTCGCCACGTGATGGCGTATGAGAGTAAATCGGCAAAGCAGACGAGGTGTGCGGGTCCCACGGTCGGGGCCGGAACGCTGTGAGAGGCTGGGGTGCATGAACCGGTTGGCTGGTGTGACCTCGCCTTATCTGCTTCAGCACGCCGACAACCCGGTCGACTGGTGGCCCTGGGGACCCGAGGCCTTCGCCGAGGCCGAGCGACGCGGGGTGCCCGTTCTGCTGTCCGTCGGGTACGCGGCCTGCCACTGGTGCCACGTGATGGCCCACGAGTCCTTCGAGGACGAGGCCGTCGCCGCCTACGCCAACGAGCACTTCGTGGCCGTCAAGGTCGACCGCGAGGAACGGCCCGACGTCGACGCCGTCTACATGGAGGCCGTCCAGGCCGCCACCGGCCAGGGCGGCTGGCCCATGACGGTCTTCCTCACGCCGGACAAGGAACCGTTCTACTTCGGCACCTACTTCCCGCCCGAGCCCCGGCACGGCATGCCCGGCTTCCGGCAGGTCCTGGAGGGCGTCACCGCCGCCTGGCGCGACCGCCGCGAGGAGGTCGGCGAGGTCGCCGGCCGGATCCGCGCCGAACTGCGGGAACGCGCCCGGGTCTACGGCGCCGGCGCCGGCGTGCTGCCCGCCCCCGGCGAGGCCGAACTGCACGCCGCCCTGCTCGAACTCGGCCGCGGCTTCGACGAACGCCGCGGCGGCTTCGGCGGCGCCCCCAAGTTCCCGCCGTCCATGACCGTCGAGTGGCTGCTGCGCCACCACGCCCGCACCGGCTCCGCCGCCGCCCTGGAGATGGCCGCGCGCACCTGCGACGCGATGTCCCGCGGCGGCCTGTACGACCAGCTCGGCGGCGGCTTCGCCCGCTACTCCGTGGACGCCGACTGGGTCGTGCCGCACTTCGAGAAGATGCTGTACGACAACGCCCTGCTGCTGCGCACCTACCTCCACCTGTGGCGCGCCACCGGCGACGCCCGCGCCCGCCGCACCGCACTGGACACCGCCGACTTCCTGCTCCGCGAACTGCGCACCCCCGAGGGCGGCTTCGCCTCCGCCCTGGACGCCGACTCGCCCGACCCGGCCACCGGCACGTCCGCCGAGGGCGCCTACTACGCCTGGACCCCGGAGCAGCTCACCGCCGCCCTCGGCCCCGAGGACGCCGCCCTCGCCGCCGGGATCTTCGAGGTCACCGGCACCTTCGAGCACGGCAGCTCCGTCCTCCAGCTGCTCACCGACCCCGAAGACCCCGAGGCGTACGAGCGGATCCGCACCCGCCTCTTCGAGGCCCGCGCCGAGCGGCCCGCCCCCGCCCGCGACGACAAGGTCGTCGCCGCCTGGAACGGCCTCGCGATCGCCGCGCTCGCCGAGACCGGCGCCCTGCTGGAGCGCCCCGACCTCGTCGAGGCCGCCGAACGCGCCGCCGACCTGCTGCTCGCCGTCCACCTCACCGCCGACGGCCGGCTGCTGCGCACCTCCCGCGACGGCCGGGCCGGCGCCAACGCCGGCGTCCTGGAGGACTACGCCGACACCGCCGAGGGCTTCCTCGCCCTGTACGCCGTCACCGGCGAGGCCGAGTGGCTCGACCTCGCCGGCGGGCTCCTCGACACCGTCCTCGCCCACTTCACCGACGCCGCCTCCGGCGCCCTCTACGACACCGCCGACGACGCCGAGGAGCTGATCCGGCGCCCGCAGGACCCGACCGACAACGCGACCCCCTCCGGCTGGACGGCCGCCGCCGGCGCACTGCTCGGCTACGCCGCCTACACCGGCTCCGAGCGCCACCGCACCGCCGCCGAGCGGGCACTCGGCGTGGTCGGCGCGCTCGGCACCCGGGCCCCCCGGTTCATCGGCTGGGGGCTCGCCGTCGCCGAGGCGCTGCTCGACGGCCCGCGCGAGGTCGCCGTGGTCGGCCCGGCCGGCGACCCCGCCACCGCCGAACTGCACCGCACCGCGCTGCTCTCCACCGCCCCCGGCGCGGTCGTCGCGGTCGGCGAGGCGGGCAGCAAGGAGGTCCCGCTGCTGGCCGACCGCCCGCTGCTCGCCGGGCGTCCCGCCGCCTACGTCTGCCGGCACTTCAGCTGCGACGCCCCCACCGCCGACGCCGCCGAACTCGCGGAGCGCCTCGGCTAATTCGAATGCGCACGGGTCGCGGGCGGCGCCAGGATGAGGCATGACCTGGACCCTCACGAACGACCCCGCCGCCCTCCGGGCCGAAGCCGACGCCTTCCTCGCCGCCCACCCGGCCGACAACACCGTGCTGCTCACCCTGCTGGACCGGATCGCCAAGCGCGGCCGGCACGCCTTCGGCGACGGGGACCCGGTGTTCGGCCACTGGCGGGCCGCGCCGGACGGCCCGGTCGCGGGTGTCTTCGCACAGACCCCGCCCTACCCGGTGCGGCTCGGCCGGATGCCCGCCGAGCTCGCCCGGGCCCTGCACGACCGCGGCGCGCGGGTGCCCGGGGTGGCCGGCGAGCGGGCGGCCGCGGTGGCGTTCGCCCGGGCATGGCCGCCCGCTGCCGCAGGCGCCGTCCGCGCCGAGACCGCCGTCGACGAGCGGCTCTACCGGCTGGCCGGGCTGGAGGGGCCCTCACCGGTGCCCGCCGGCACCGCGCGGCCCGCCGGGCCCGCCGACCGGGAGCAGCTCGTCGAGTGGAGCGCCGCCTTCCTCGCCGAGATCGGCGAGAGCAACCCGGTCGACCACGGCGCCTACGTCGACGGCCGGCTCGCCGAGGGCGGCCTGCACGTGTGGGAGGACGGCGGCCGTCCGGTCTCCTTCGCCGGCGCCAGCCCGGTGATCGCCGGGATGTCCCGGATCGGCCCGGTCTTCACCCCCGTCGCCCTGCGCGGCCGCGGCTACGCCAGCGGGGTCGTCGCCGCCGCCTCGGCGCACGCCCTGGCGGCCGGCGCCGCCGAGGTGCTGCTCTACACCGACCTCGCCAACCCGGTCAGCAACTCGATCTACCAGAAGCTCGGCTACCGGCCGGTGGCCGACCACGTGACCTTCGACTTCACGGGCGGCTGACGGGCGGTCAGTCCCAGTCCCAGCCGATGCCGAGCAGGCCGGGCGGCAGGCCGCTCGCCACCAGGTGCACGCTGTGGTGCCCGTCCAGGGTCAGCTCCTCCGACTCGTGCGGCCGCTCGCCCGGCGCCCGGACGGCGAAGCGGTGGCAGCGGACGGGCAGCGCGGCCGGGTCGAAGGTGACCTGGAGGACGTACTGGCCGGCCCCGGCGTTGAAGCCGCGGACGTACTCGCAGCTCGGCGTCGGGGTCGGCGCGTCGTCGAAGCCGTAGCCGAGCAGGTGGGTGTCACCGGTGCGCAGCCTGCGGTCCAGCAGCAGTTCGGCGACCAGCAGGCCGTGCTCCGGGTCGCGCCGGATCCGGCCCGGCCGGCAGTTCTCCTCGGTGCGCAGCACCACCCGCCCCGGGTCCGAGCCGGGATCGCCCTGGTGGATGGCGAGGTAGCGGTCGACGCCGTCGCGGTGGGCGCGCAGCGCGTGCTGGGAGTCCCGCCGGGCCAGCCGCCGGCGGGCGTCGATCCGGATCCGCTCGACGTGCACCACCGTGTGCAGCCCGGAGTCCTGCGGGCCGCAGATCGCGGCGATCAGCCCGTCCACGGCGCTGCGCGGCCGGATCAGGGCGCGGTACGGCAGGGTGGCCGGCGCGGCCGGCCCGGCCGGGGCCCGGCGGGGGCCGAGCAGCCGGGTCAGCGAGTGCTCCGGCAGGTCGAGCACCTCCTCCAGCGCCGCCACGGCCCGCAGCGACTCCGGGCGTTCGGGTCGCCGCCTGCCCTGCTGCCAGTAGCTGAGGCTGGTGACGCCGACCCGGACACCGCGCCGGGCGAGGCGCTCCTGCACCCGCTGCAGGGCCAGGCCGCGCGCGGCGATGGCGGTGCGCAGGGCGAGCGGGAACGGGCCGGTGCGGAGCACGGCCGCGAGATCCGGCGGGACGGTCGGCTGCATGGCCACCTCCGGGGCTGGGGTGAATATTCACACCCCGTGCCCGCCGTGTCATCAGGTACGGACGTGGCGGGCGGGCCGCGTTCACATCCGGAGGGCGGGCGTTCACACCGCGGACGGCGCGGCCCGGCCGTGCGTTGACCGGTGCCGGACGGCGCCCGATGCTCTTCGCACCGCGTCCGGACGCGCACCCCCACACCTCTTCCTACGCCCCACCGCAGGAGGAACCCCCATGCCGTCAACTCCCGTGCCGCAGGCACCGGGACGCCTGCGCCGTGCGGTCGCCGCACTCGCGCTGGGCGTCCTGGCCCCGGCCCTCACCGCGGCCGCCGCCTCCCCGGCGCAGGCCGCCCCCGTCCGGCCCCCCGTCCCCGCACCTCAAGCCCCGGCGCCCGCCGCCGGGCAGTCGGCGTCCCGCACCCTCGGCATCACCATGCAGCAACAGCAGCAGTCCAACTGGTGCTGGGCCGCGAGCGGCAACACCGTCGCGACCTACTACGGCTACGGCTACAGCCAGAACCAGTTCTGCAACCTGGCCTTCGGCCGCGCCGTCGACTCCGCCTGCCCGAACGGCCAGGCCACCCTGGGCGACGTCCAGAACGCCCTGTGGCGGATCGGCGTCAACCCCGGCCGCTACGTGAGCGGCACCCTCTCCTACGCCACCGTCCAGAGCGAGATCGACGCCGGGCGGCCGGTGGAGACCCGCATCCAGTGGGCCTCGGGCGGCGGCCACATGCACGTCCTCTACGGCTACGACGCCGCCGGCAGCTGGGTCTACTGGGGCGATCCCTGGCCGTCCAACCACCGCTACAACTGGGCGGATTACCGCTACTACACGAGCAACGGCAGCTTCGGCTGGACCCACTCCCTGTACCGGATCGGCGCGTGAGGAGCCAGCCATGACCGGATACCCGAGACACCTCACCGCGCTCGTCCTCGCCGGCTGCCTCGGCCTCGCCGCGGCGCCGCTCGCCGCGGCCGCGGACGCCGCCGCCCCGGCCCCGGTCGCCCCGGCGGAGCTGGCCGCCGCCCGGTCCGCGGCCGCCGCCCCGGCCGCACTCGACCGGGTGGCCCTGTTCTTCGCCCGACAGGGCCGCCCGGCCGGCGCGGCCGGACTCTCCGCCGCGGCCGAGGCGAAGGCCGCGACCGCCGCCGCACCCCGGCTGACCGGGGACGCGGTCGCCGTCTACGGCCTCGACGAGGGCTTCGTCGCGGGCGTCGCCGGCGCCCCGGTGGCCCGCGTGGAGTTCGTCGCCGGCCGGGCGGTCGCCGCGGGCGGGCGGACCGCCTCGGTCTGGACGATCCGCGACGGCGGCGGCTGGCGGGTGGTGAACGTCGCCTCCGGCGGCGACGAGACCGACTACCCCGCGCAGGCCGCGGCCACCGGTGGCGGCACCGCCTTCCGGGAGCCGCAGATCGACGCCTGGTACGTGCTGCGCGGCGGCCGGGTGCTGCCGCTCGACGAGGACGCCCGCCGCTCGGTCGGCGCGGGCGGCACCACCCTCGCCGAGTACCGGAAGCTGGTGCAGCAGCGGTACGGCGGCCGGCTGCCGGGCTCGTCCTACGACCGGGCGGGCGCGGGCGGCGGCTGGGCGGACACCGCCGTGGCCGCCGGGCCGGAACGGCCGTCCGGGCGCGGACCGGCGGTGGCGGCGGGCGCAGCGCTCGCGGTCACCGTGCTGACGGGGGCGGGGCTGGCCGTCCGCAGGCGCGGCGCCCGGCGGTAGCCGGTCCGAGGGTGCGTCCCCGGGGCGGCCCGACCGGTCCTCGACCGGCCGGGCCGCCCGTCGGCGTGCCCGGGTGCCCGCCTGCCCGCCGCGCCGGTGGTCCACTGCGCCGGGTGCCGGCCGTGCGGGCGTTCCGTGTGCGTGCCGCCCTTGTCCGTGGCCGTCGTGCGGATGTTTCGGAGGCGGAGCGTCGGGTCGGCACGAGGTGTTGCCGCAGTGTTGACGCGGAGTTAGCCTCCGGAGGCTCTGAGCATGTCACCGTGGGCGGGGAGGAGCATCTGACGATCTGTCATGTGATGGGAGGCGAGGCGATGGCGCTGCGGAGTGCACGGTTCTGGGGTGCGGTGGTGGTGGTGTCGGCCGCGCTGGCCGTCGTCGTGGGCTACCTGGCCGGCGGGCCGCGGACGGTCTGGATGGTGGCCGCGGTGGAGACGCTGCTGGTGATGGCGCACGTCGGCCGGAAGTTCCGCGCGAAGGCGCACCCCCGGCCGGCCGGCGAAGGGCCCGGCGCGGCGCACTGCGAGCGCTGCCGCCGGGCCCAGGAGCGTCTGGAGCTGCGGGCGTCCTCAGCCGGCCGCGCTGTACGCGACCAGTGAGACGCCGACGTACTGGACGATGAACGCGCCGAGGGTGAAGGCGTGGAAGACCTCGTGGAAGCCGAACCAGCGGGGTGAGGGGTTCGGCCGCTTCAGGCCGTAGACCACGCCGCCGAGGCTGTAGAGGCCGCCGCCGACGATCATCAGGGTGAGCACCGCGGCGCCGCCGGTGTGCAGGAAGTCCGGCAGGAAGAAGGCCGCGGCCCAGCCGAGTGCCAGGTAGACCGGGGTGTAGAGCCAGCGCGGCGCGCCGACCCAGAACACCCGGAACGCGATGCCGAGCAGCGCTCCGCCCCACACCGCCCAGAGCAGCAGCTGCTGCCGGGCGCCGTCCAGCAGCAGGATGGTGAACGGGGTGTAGGTGCCCGCGATGATCAGGAAGATGTTGGCGTGGTCGAGCCGGCGCAGGATCGCCTCGCCGCGCGGGCCCCAGGTGAAGCGGTGGTAGACCGCGCTCACCCCGAACAGCATCCAGGCGGTCACCGAGTAGATCGTGCACGCCGCCGTGGCGGCCGTCGAGTCGGCCAGGCAGATCAGGACGATCCCGGCCGCCACCGAGGCGGGGAACATGCCGGCGTGGAGCCAGCCGCGCCACTTGGGCTTCAGGGCTTCGCCGGCGGCGGCGAGGTCCGCAGTGAGGTCCGCAGCAGTCATGCGCAGCATCTTACGGAACCGTAGGTTACTGCCAGGTAGTCAGTGGCGATCATCACTTTTGGACATTCTGGAGTGTTACCCACGTCTCAGTGCCGGTCCCGGTGCGGCCGAATCCGACCCCTGTCGCCCATTCTCTTGGACATTTCGTAGTAAGGATTTCGGAACGTACTACGAAGTGCACCAAAGCGGGGTGGTGTCCGGGGCTACCGTGTAACCACCCTCAAACCCCCGCGATGCCGTCTCCTGGCCGAGATGGTGTGAAACGGAGCGAACGTGTCGCCTCTGAAGTCTGCGCTCGCCGAGTCCGCGCCCACCCGCCACCAGCAGCTGCTGGACTGGGTCGCCGAGATCGCCGAGCTGACCCAGCCCGACCGCATCGAATGGTGCGACGGATCGGAGGAGGAGTACCACCGCCTCGCCGAGCTGCTGGTCGCCCAGGGCACCTTCAAGAAGCTCGACGACGAGAAGCGTCCCAACTCCTTCTACGCCGCCTCCGACCCGACCGACGTCGCCCGTGTCGAGGACCGCACCTACATCTGCTCCGAGAAGGAGGAGGACGCCGGTCCGACCAACAACTGGAAGGCCCCCGCCGAGATGCGGGAGGTCTTCGCGGGCGAGAACGGCCTCTTCCGTGGCTCGATGAAGGGCCGCACGATGTACGTCGTGCCCTTCTCCATGGGCCCGGTCGGCTCCCCGCTGGCCGCGTACGGCGTCGAGATCACCGACTCCGCCTACGTCGCCGTCTCCATGCGCGTGATGACCCGCATGGGCAAGGCCGTGATCGACCAGCTCGGCGAGGACGGCGAGTTCGTCAAGGCCGTGCACACCGTCGGCGCCCCGCTCGCCGAGGGCGAGGCCGACGTGGCCTGGCCGTGCAACTCCACCAAGTACATCTCGCACTTCCCGGAGACCCGCGAGATCTGGTCCTTCGGCTCCGGCTACGGCGGCAACGCCCTGCTCGGCAAGAAGTGCTACGCGTTGCGCATCGCCTCCACCATGGCCCGCGACGAGGGCTGGCTGGCCGAGCACATGCTCGTCCTCAAGCTCACCCCGCCGAGCGGCGAGGCCAAGTACATCGCGGCCGCCTTCCCGTCCGCCTGCGGCAAGACCAACCTCGCCATGCTCCAGCCCACCATTCCGGGCTGGAAGGTCGAGACGATCGGCGACGACATCGCCTGGATGCGCTTCGGCGCCGACGGCCGCCTCTACGCCATCAACCCCGAGGCCGGCTTCTTCGGCGTCGCCCCCGGCACCGGCGTGGACACCAACGCCAACGCCATCGACACCCTCTGGGGCAACACCGTCTTCACCAACGTCGCGCTCACCGACGACGGCGACGTGTGGTGGGAGGGCCTCACCGAGCAGCCCCCGGCGCACCTGACCGACTGGCGCGGCAACGACTGGACCCCCGAGTCCGGCACCCCCGCCGCCCACCCGAACGCCCGGTTCGCCGTCCCGGCCGCGCAGTGCCCGACGATCGCCCCCGAGTGGGAGGACCAGGCCGGCGTCCCGATCTCGGCCATCCTCTTCGGCGGCCGCCGCGCCACCGCCGTCCCGCTGGTCACCGAGTCCTTCGACTGGCAGCACGGCGTCTTCCTCGGCGCCAACATCGCCTCCGAGAAGACCGCCGCCCAGGAGGGCACCGTCGGCGAGCTGCGCCGCGACCCGTTCGCGATGCTGCCGTTCTGCGGCTACAACATGGGCGACTACTTCGCCCACTGGCTGAAGATCGGCGCCGAGGCCGACGCCTCGAAGCTCCCGAAGATCTACTACGTCAACTGGTTCCGCAAGAACAGCGACGGCAAGTTCATCTGGCCGGGCTTCGGCGAGAACAGCCGCGTGCTCAAGTGGATCGTGGAGCGCCTGGAGGGCACCGGCAAGGGCGTCGAGACCCCGATCGGCGTGCTGCCCGAGGTCGAGGGCTTCGACCTCACCGGCCTCGACATCCCGCAGTCCGACCTCGACCTGCTGTTCTCCGTGGACGCCGACATCTGGCGCCAGGAGGCCGCGCTGGTCCCGGCCCACCTGGAGATGTTCGGCGAGCACACGCCGACCGAGCTCTGGGACGAGTACCGCGCGCTGGTGAAGCGCCTGGGCTGACGCCCGGGTTTGAGGGAGCGCCGCCCCTCCTCCTCACCGGGGGGCGGCGCTGCTCGAACGCTTCGCCCTGACGGGCAAGCCGAGAGGGGCGCGTGGGAGTACCTCCCGGCCGAAGGCCGGGGAGAACCCACGCGCCCCTCTCGGTCTGCGTTGAGCGTCCGTTCGCGTTACGGCTGGGCGTAGCCGCTCAGGAACTCGCCGATGCGGGTGACGGCGTCGGCGACGTCCTCCGGGCGGGGCAGGGTGACCAGCCGGAAGTGGTCCGGGTCGGGCCAGTTGAAGCCGGTGCCCTGGACGACCAGGATGCGCTGGGACCGCAGCAGGTCCAGCACCATCTGCGCGTCGTCCTTGATCTTGTACACCTGCGGGTCCAGCCGCGGGAACGCGTACAGCGCGCCCTTGGGCTTCACGCAGCTGATGCCCGGGATCTCGTTCAGCAGCCGGTACGCGGTGTCCCGGGACTCCAGCAGCCGGCCGCCCGGCAGCACCAGGTCCTTGATCGACTGTCGGCCGCCGAGCGCCGCGGCCACCGCGTGCTGCGCCGGCATGTTGGCGCACAGCCGCATCGAGGCGAGCACGGTGAGCCCCTCGATGTAGCTGGCGGCCCGGTGCCGGTCGCCGGAGAGCACCATCCACCCGGAGCGGAAGCCCGCGACCCGGTACGCCTTGGACATGCCGTTGAAGGTGACGCAGAAGAGGTCCGGCGCGAGCGTGGCCAGTGGCACGTGCTCGGCGTCGTCGTAGAGGATCTTGTCGTAGATCTCGTCCGCGTAGACCACCAGCTTGTTCCGGCGGGCGATCTCGACGATCCCCTCCAGCACCTCGCGCGGGTAGACCGCGCCGGTGGGGTTGTTCGGGTTGATCACCACGATGGCCCGCGTCCGGTCGGTGACCTTGGCCTCGATGTCGGCGAGGTCCGGGTACCACTCGGACTGCTCGTCGCAGCGGTAGTGCACGGCGGTGCCGCCGGCCAGCGAGACGGAGGCCGTCCACAGCGGGTAGTCCGGGGCGGGGACGAGCACCTCGTCGCCGTCGTCGAGCAGCGCGGTCATCGCCAGCTGGATCAGCTCGGAGACGCCGTTGCCGAGGAAGACGTCCTCGACCGAGAGGCCGTGCAGGCCGCGCTCCTCGTAGTGCATCACGACGGCCCGGCGGGCGGAGAGCAGGCCCTTGGAGTCGCCGTAGCCGTGCGCGGAGGAGAGGTTCTTCAGGATGTCCTGGAGGATCTCCGGCGGCGCCTCGAAGCCGAAGGCGGCGGGATTGCCGGTGTTCAGTTTGAGGATGCGATGGCCCTGGTCCTCCAGCCGCATCGCCTCGTCGAGCACCGGGCCGCGGATGTCGTAGCAGACGTTGGCGAGCTTGCTGGACTGGATGACCTGCATGCCTGCCTACTTTACGGCGCCGTTACGGGGATCATCACGTGTTCCACGCCACAGACCGCACCGGCTGCGCGAGGATCGCGCCAGGATCGGGAGGACCGACGAGGGGGCGGGATGATCGGGCCATGGGCCGGTGCGCTGCTCGGGCTGGCCGCCGCGCCGCTGCTGCGCGCCGTCGCGGTGCGCCACGCGGTGCCGTACGGGGAGCCGTTGCGGCAGTGCTGTCCGGCGGGCAGGTGGGGGAGGTGGCCGACCGGCCGCTGCGCGGGCTGCGGTGAGGCCGCGGCCGGGCCGCGGCCGGGCGCGGTGGAGGCGGTGGCGGTCGCCGTCGGGGCCGCGCTGGGCACGGCGGCGGACGTCGGCAGCGCCCCGCTGTTCTGCTGGGTGGGCCTGTTCGGGGTGGTGCTCGGCTTCGTCGACGCGGCGGTGCTGCGGCTGCCGGACGCACTGACCCTGCCGCTGTTCGCCGGGACGGCGGTGCTGCTGCCGCTCGCCGACCACCGGCCGGCGGTGCTGCTGCGCTGCCTGCTGGCGGCCGCCGCGCTCGGTCTGCTCTACGGCGGGCTCGCCCTGCTGCTGCCGATCGGCCTCGGCGACGCCAAGCTGGCGCCGAGCCTCGGCGCGGTGCTCGGCCTGTACGGCTGGGGCGCGGTGGCCGGCGGGGTCTTCGCCGCCTTCCTGCTCGGCGGGGTCTGGGGGGCCGTCCTGCTGCTGACCCGGCGGGCCGGCCGCGGGGACGCCCTGCCGTTCGGGCCGCCGCTGCTGGCCGGGGCCCTGCTCGCGGTGCTGGCCGCGGCCTGACGGCCCGTCCGCGTCCGGCGCGCCGGGCCGGGCCCGGACATGGGCGGAGCCCGCCGTACCCCAGCAGTACGGCGGGCTCCTGAGCGACGCGCCGGCCCCCACCCTCAGGAGGCGGCGCGCCCCGTGCGGGTTACGGCATCGCGTGGGCGTGGGCGCCCACGTTGGTGGAGAAGTCGTTGCCGTTCTTGAGGTCCCAGTTGGTGGACCAGGTCATCGCGCCGCGGATGGTCGGCCACTTCGCCGGCGGGACGAAGCTGCCGCAGTGGGTGCCGGCGGCGAGGCAGTCCAGTGCGTTGTTGACCACGGTGGAGTTGACGTAGCCGCCGCCCGCCGCCTGGCTGGACGCCGGGACGCCGATGCCGACCTGGTCGGGCCGCAGGCCGCCCTGGATGTGGGTGCAGACCTGGGCGGTGATGAAGTCGATCGTGCCCTGGGTGTAGACCTTGCCGTCGCAGCCGTTCATGCCGCCCGAGTTGTAGAACTGGGTGTTGACGACGGTCAGGATGTCCTTGGTGTTGAGCGCCAGCTGGAAGTAGGCACCGGCGGTGCTGTACATCCCGATGGTCTCCGGGGCCATGGTCAGGACGAAGTTCGCGCCGACCTTGGACTGCAGGGTGTGCAGCGCCTGCGCCATGTACGTCGGGTCGACGCCGTTCTCCAGGTCGATGTCGACGCCGTCGAAGCCGTACTGCTGGACCAGCGCGTAGGCGGTGTTGGCGAAGTTGGCCGCCGCGGAGGCGTTGGCGACGCTGATCGCGCCGTTCTGGCCGCCGACCGAGAGGACGACGCGCTTGCCGGCCGCGTGCTTGGCGGCGATGTCCGCCTTGAAGTCGGCGTCGGTGTAGCCGCCGAGCTTGGACGAGAGCGCCGGGTCCAGGGTGAAGCTGATCGCGCCGGGCGTGCCCGTCGCGTCGGCGAAGGAGACCGCGATGATGTCGTACGCGCTCTGCACGTCGCGCAGCTTCTGCACCGGCGCGCCGTTGTCGAAGTTCTGCCAGTAGCCGGTCAGCACGTGCTTGGGCAGGTTGCCGTTCGGCGGCGTCGGCGAGGAGGTCGGGCTCGACGTCGGGCTGGCGGTCGGCGAGCTCGTCGGCGAGGAGGTCGGGGACGAGGTCGGCGAGGACGTCGGCGAGGCGGAGGTGCTCGGCTTCGCGGAGGTCGGGGTGCCGGTCGGGGTGGCGGTGCCGCCCGGGCCGGTCAGCGTGATGTCGTCCGCGTTGTAGGCGCCCTGGCCGTACCAGCCGTGCACGTAGAGCGTGATGCTGTTGGTGCTCGCGCCGGTGGTGAAGGTGGTGGACAGCTGGTTCCAGCTGCTCTGGCTGGACCAGGTCGAGGGGTCGGTCGAGCCGGTGCCGCGGGCGCCCAGGTAGACGTACGGGCCCTGCACGAAGCCGGCCAGGGTGTAGCTGGTGTTCGGCAGCACGCTGACGGTCTGGGTGCACTCGGCGGTGTCGGCGCTGCTCGGCGCGGCGGTCAGCGCGTAGGAGCCGGCGTGCACCGGGGAGGAGGCGGCGCTCGCGGTGCCGGTGCAGGTCCAGCCGGACAGGTTGCCGGCCTCGAAACCGCCGTTGGTGACCAGGTTGCCGACGGCGGCGCCGGCCCCGCCGGCGGTCAGCGCCAGGCCGGCGCCGGCCAGGGCGAGGGCCGTGGTGCCGGCGGCGACTGCGGCCGGGAGCTTGGAGCGGCGCCGCCGGTGGGACGGCTGCGCGAGGTGACGGGCCATGGGCGGGCTCCTGGAAGGAAGGAGGGGGAGCCGCCGCGGTGGGGGGCGCGGCGGCTCCGCGTGGGGGAGGGACGGCTGGGGCCGCGGAGGTACGGGAAGGGCTCCGGTGTGCCCTCGCTCACAAGCTGGACTAGACCAATGCCGGGCGTCAAGAAGCGGACGGCGGCTTTACGCCGTCTTACGGCTGGCTTAAGGAAGCGGAGACCGGATCGTGTCCGAGCGGCCCGCCCGGCCCCGGGACGCTCCCGGGGCGAAGCCGTGACCCCATCGGTACCTGCGGCTTTACCTCCACGCACACCGCCGGAGTAGGCTGCGCCAGGTATTCCGCACCAGGTGGGCGAGCGGCGAACCAGCACGGAGGGGCCGAGGAACATGGGTCTGCGCGATGTCGTCGAGCGCACGCCGGGTCTGCGCACCCTGCTGGACAACGCCTACCGGCTGTACGGCCGGCGGGTCGAGGTCCACCTCGACAACACCCCCCGCCACATCGGCGTGATCCTCGACGGCAACCGCCGCTGGGCGAAGGCCACCGGCGGCACCACCGCCCAGGGCCACCAGCGCGGCGCCGACAAGATCGCCGAGTTCCTCGGCTGGTGCGACGAGACCCACGTCAAGGTCGTCACCCTGTGGATGCTCTCCACCGACAACCTCTCCCGGCCCGCCGAGGAGCTCGTCCCGCTGCTCGGCATCATCGAGGACGCCGTCCGCGGCCTCGCCGAGGCCCGCCGCTGGCGGATCAACCCGGTCGGCGCGCTCGACCTGCTGCCCCCGCGCACCTCCCAGGTGCTCAAGGAGGCGGCCCACGACACCGCCCACATCGAGGGCGTCACCGTCAACGTCGCGATCGGCTACGGCGGCCGTCGCGAGATCGCCGACGCCGTCCGCTCGCTGCTCCAGGAACACGCCGACCGCGGCACCTCGATCGAGCAGCTCGCCGAGATCCTCGACGTCGAGCACATCGCCGAGCACCTCTACACCAAGGGCCAGCCCGACCCCGACCTGGTCATCCGCACCTCGGGCGAGCAGCGGCTCTCCGGCTTCCTGCTCTGGCAGAGCGCCCACAGCGAGTTCTACTTCTGCGAGGCGTACTGGCCGGCCTTCCGCAAGGTCGACTTCCTGCGGGCGCTGCGCGACTTCCAGCTGCGCAACCGCCGCATGGGCCTCTGAGCCCCCCGACCGGACGGCACTGACGCCGGGTCAAACGAAATACCCGCAGGCCACGACCCCAAAACGTGCTCCTGTTGTGACCCCCGAGTTCACGCCCGGGGGTATGCAGGGGCCACCGCCGGGGCATATACCGGTCAGACCGGTACCCCGGCCACCGGGGTCGCGGGGACCGGTGAGCCGCGGGTGACGCTGGGTCATCCGCTCTGGAGGCCTAGTGGTCAGTTCCAAGAGCCGCCGGACACCAGACCGGCGCACGTACGTTCTCGACACCAGCGTGCTCCTGGCGGACCCGCTCGCCATGAGCCGCTTCGAGGAGCACGAGGTCGTCCTGCCGGTGGTCGTGGTCACCGAGCTGGAGGCCAAGCGGCACCACCCGGAGCTGGGCTACTTCGCCCGCCAGGCGCTGCGCCTCCTCGACGACTACCGGATCCGCCACGGCCGGCTCGACGAGCCGATCCCGGTCGGCGAGCTCGGCGGCACCATCCGGGTCGAGCTGAACCACTCGGACCCGTCGATCCTGCCGGCCGGCTACCGCGCCGGCGGCGGCGAGGCCGATACCCGCATCCTGGCGGTCGCGCGGAACCTGCAGGCCGAGGGGTACGACGTCACCGTCGTCTCCAAGGACCTCCCGCTGCGGATCAAGGCCAGCTCGGTCGGCCTGCTCGCCGAGGAGTACCGGGCCGAGCTCGCGATCACCTCCGGGTGGACGGGCATGACGGAGCTGCACATCCCCGGCGACCAGGTCGACGCGCTCTTCGGCGCCCCGCACGACGCCGCGGTGGACGTCGACGGCGCCGCCGAACTGCCGGTGCACACCGGACTCGTCCTGCAGTCGGAGCGCGGCAAGGCCCTCGGCCGGGTCACCCACGACGGGCGGGTGCGCCTGGTGCGCGGCGACCGCGAGGCGTTCGGCCTGCGCGGCCGCAGCGCCGAGCAGCGGGTCGCCCTCGACCTGCTGCTCGACCCCGAGGTCGGCATCGTCTCGATGGGCGGCCGGGCCGGCACCGGCAAGTCGGCACTGGCGCTGTGCGCCGGCCTGGAGGCCGTGCTGGAGCGCCGACAGCACCGCAAGGTGATGGTGTTCCGTCCGCTGTACGCGGTCGGCGGCCAGGAGCTCGGCTACCTGCCGGGCAGCGAGGCCGAGAAGATGGGCCCGTGGGCGCAGGCCGTCTTCGACACCCTCTCCGCGGTCACCACCCCGGACGTGGTCGAGGAGGTCATCTCCCGCGGGATGCTGGAGGTCCTGCCGCTCACCCACATCCGCGGCCGGTCGCTGCACGACGCCTTCGTGATCGTGGACGAGGCGCAGTCGCTGGAGCGGAACGTCCTGCTGACGGTGCTGTCCCGGATCGGCCAGGGCTCGCGGGTGGTCCTCACCCACGACGTCGCCCAGCGCGACAACCTGCGGGTCGGCCGGTACGACGGCGTGGTCGCGGTGGTCGAGAAGCTGAAGGGGCATCCGCTGTTCGCCCACATCACGCTGACCCGCTCCGAGCGCTCGCCGATCGCCGCCCTGGTCACCGAGATGCTGGAGGACATCCAGCCGTAGGAACGGCAGTGACAAAAGCGGACAAATCAGTATGAATGACCGTCAAGGGGCCTGCCGCATACCGGCAGGCCCCTCGATCTGTCACCGGGTCCGACGGGTCGTCGACGACCTTTCGGGCAAACGCCCAGCTCGCGAAGATTGTGAGATCCGCCACGCAACCGGGAATTGCGTAGACACGTCCCGGTGCGGCATGGTGAGGGTTCTGTCAGGCCCCGCGTACGGCAGAATCGCGCCCGGCAACTCCGGTCGGCGGGCATACAACTGAACACCGATGAGTCGTACGCCGCCCGTTCACCACGCCGTTCCGAGCCCGCTCGGCCCGGCAGTCGGGCCAGTGTCTCCCGTGACCAGCACCGACGGAGGCGAGCGGCAAGGGGCATGTTGCGTCCGTACGGTCACGCGCGGTCGCCGCCGGAAGGAAACCATGTGACTCGGATCTCGGTCCGGGGAGTTGCTGTGGCCTCCGCCACCGCCGTCACCGCTGTCGGTGCGGTCGTGGGCGCGGCCTCGGGCAGCGAGGGCACGACCACGCAGACGGTCGACGTCGCGAGCGCCACGCTGCTCGCCGATGTGCCCTCCGGCGCCCAGGCGCAGACCATCAGCGACAACTTCGCCCGCCAGGCGAGCGCCCAGCAGGTGTCCGCCGACGCGGCCGCCAAGAAGGCCGCCGAGGAGGCCGCGCGCCAGAAGGCCGCCGCCGACGCGCAGGCCAAGGCCGACGCGGAGAAGGCCGCCAAGGCCGCCGAAGAGGCGAAGCGCAAGGCCGACGAGGAGGCCGCCAACCGCGCCGCCGCGCGGACCGCCCTCGCCGCGGTCCCGGCCGGCTCGGTCCAGGCGATGGCCGCCCAGATCATCGGCGACGCCAACCAGTTCTCCTGCTTCAGCGAGATCGTGAAGCGCGAGAGCGGCTGGGACTACACCGCCACCAACGCGTCCTCCGGCGCGTACGGCCTGGTGCAGGCCCTGCCGGGCTCCAAGATGGCCTCCGTCGCCGACGACTGGCGCACCAACCCGGCGACCCAGATCAAGTGGGGCCTCAACTACATGAACAGCCGCTACGGCAGCCCCTGCGGCGCCTGGTCGTTCTGGCAGTCCCACCACTGGTACTGATCCTGCCGCCACAGCCGTGCGTCGAAGGCCCCCGACCGCTCCGGTCGGGGGCCTTCCGCGTGCCGGGAGCCCTCCGCGGGGCGCGGCCCCGAGGGCGGGCCGCGCCGCCCGGGCGGCGCTGACCAGGGCGCTCACGGGCGGTGCGGCTCGATGCGGACGCGGGGCGCCGGAGCGGGTCCTGGACCTCCGGCACCGGCCGGTCCGCCGGCAGTTGGTCCTGTGTTCGGAGTCCTCCCCGATCGAGGACGACCGAAACCATCCGTTTCACGTTGATTCGTCACCTTCTCCACGGTGGAGGGCACCGGGGCGGAGGGGACCGCGGGCACCCCGGGCGGGTACCGTCTGGCGGACAGGAAGAACGGGGAGGGCGCGGACGTGGCAGCGGACAGAGCCGACGGGACGCGGGACCGCAGGATGCTCAAGGCGCTCGCCAGGACGGGCGCCGTCGCCGCCGGCGTGTGGGCCGCGTTGGAGCGCCGCCGCCGGGCGGCCGCCCAGGCCGACGCCTTCGCCGCCGCGGACGCCGAGGACGGCCCGACCGACCGGCTCCCGCCGCCGCGGCGGGCCGAACCCGAGCGGCTGCCCCCCGTCCACCGCGAGGTCCACAACCCCGGCCGCCCGGCCACCCCGGTCGAGGCGGTGCCGTGGGGCCTACGGGTGGCCGCCGAGTCCACCTGGCGGCTGCTGCTGCTCGGCGTCGCCCTCTACGTGCTCTTCCGCGTGGTCGACATGCTGCGGCTGGTCGCCTTCGCCGTGCTGGCGGCCCTGCTGATCTCCGCGCTGCTGGAACCGACCGTCTCCTGGCTCAAGCGCCTCGGCGTCCCCCGCTCGCTGGCCGCCGCCGGCACCTTCCTCAGCGGCCTGGCCGGCATCGGCCTGGTCGGCTGGTTCGTGGTCTGGCAGGTGACCAGCAACCTGGAGTCCGTCACCGGCAAGGTCCAGGACGGTGTCAACCAGCTCCGCGAGTGGCTGGTGACCGGCCCGCTGCACCTGACGCAGCAGCAGATCAACGACTTCGCCAAGCAGATCTCCACCGCCATCGGCAGCAACTCCGAGCAGATCACCTCGGCCGGCTTCACCGGTGTCACCATCGCCGTCGAGGTGCTCACCGGCGTCGTCCTGGCCGCCTTCACCACGTTCTTCCTGCTGTACGACGGCGCCCGGATCTGGTCCTGGGCGCTGCGCTGCCTGCCCCGGCACTCCCGCTATGCGATGGCCGGCGCCGGCCCCAAGGCCTGGGCCACCCTCACCGCCTACGTGCGCGGGACGGTCTTCGTCGCCTTCATCGACGCGCTCTGCATCGGCGTCGGCATCCAGCTGCTCGGCGTGCCGATGGCCATGCCGCTGGCCGTGATCATCTTCCTGGGCGCCTTCGTGCCGCTGGTCGGCGCCCTGGTCACCGGCACCATCGCGGTGCTGATCGCCCTGGTGACCGTGGGCCCGTTCACCGCACTGATGGTGCTGGTGGTGCTGGTCGCCGTCCAGCAGCTCGAGGGGCACCTGCTGCAGCCGCTGATCCTCGGCCGCGCGGTGGCCGTCCACCCGCTGGCCGTGGTGCTGGGCGTGGCCGCGGGCTCGATCGTCGGCGGCATCGGCGGCGCCATCGTGGCCGTCCCGCTGATCGCGGTGACCAACACCGTCGTCTCCCACCTCCGCCGCCGCAACGCCGCCGGCCAGGAGGTCTTCGAAGCCCTGGAGAACGCCCGCCAGAAGTAGGGGCCGAACGCTCGGGAAGCACCGACAGGGGCGCGGGGAACCGCGCGGCGGAAGAGGCCGAGCTCAGCCGTCTTCCGTTCCGCGCGGTTCCCCGCGCCCCTCGTGGTTCGCCCGGTGCGTCCTCAGACGGACGCGATGGCGGCCTCGGAGTCGAGGGTGGCGGCGACCGCCTGGATCACCGAAGCGATCTTGATCGACGCCTGGATCACCTCGCGCTCGACACCGGCCTTCTTGAGGACGGCCTCGTGCGAGTCCAGGCACTGGCCGCAGCCGTTGATCGCGGAGACCGCGAAGCACCACAGCTCGAAGTCGGCCTTCTCGACGCCCGGGGTGCCGATGATGTTCATCCGCAGGCCGGCCCGCATGCTGCCGTACTCCTTGTCGGAGAGCAGGTGCAGCGTCCGGTAGTAGACGTTGTTCATGCCCATCACGGCGGCGGCGCCCTTGGCGGCGTTGTACGCCTCCGGCTTGAGGTTCGCCTTCGCCTCGGGCTCCAGCTCGCGCAGCACGGCGGGGGAGCGGGTGGCCATCGCGCAGGCCAGCACGGTGCCCCAGAGCTGCTGCTCGGGCAGGTCCGAGTTGCCGATGACCGCGCTCAGGTTGAGCTTGAGGTCCTTGGCGTACTCGGGCAGGGCCGCCTTGAGGTCGTCGAGGGCCATGGGTCAGCCCGCCAGGAGGGCCTGGGCGTCGAGGGTGTCCTCGCCCTTGGTCCAGTTGCAGGGGCACAGCTCGTCGGTCTGCAGCGCGTCGAGCACCCGCAGGACCTCCTTGGGGTTACGGCCGACGGAGCCGGCGGTCACCATGACGAACTGGATCTCGTTGTTCGGGTCGACGATGAACACCGCGCGCTGGGCGGTGCCGTCGGCGGCCTCGACGCCGCAGGCGCGCATCAGGTCGTGCTTGACGTCGGCCAGCATCGGGAACGGCAGGTCGCGCAGGTCCTTGTGGTCCTTGCGCCAGGCGTGGTGCACGTACTCGGAGTCACCGGAGACGCCGAGGACCTGCGCGTCGCGGTCGGCGAACTCCTCGTTCAGCTTGCCGAACGCGGCGATCTCGGTCGGGCAGACGAAGGTGAAGTCCATCGGCCAGAAGAAGACGATCTTCCACTTGCCCTCGTAGGTCTTGTGGTTGATCTCGGCGAAGGCGTTCGCGGCGTCGAGGTCGACACAGGCGTTGAGTTCGAACTCGGGGAACTTGTCACCGATCGTGAGCACGTTCGCTTCTCCTGGTTTGAGATATGAGGGAAAGTGCCCGAATTGCCTATGGTTCGACGCATTCGGACGTCCTCCACCCTCGCACACCACGGACTGATCGGGGAAATAGCTAGACTCGTCGCATCTGATCGGAGAGAGCTATCAGTACTGCCCCGCACCACAGCAAGCCCCGCACCCCCAGCGTCGCCCAGCTGCGTGCCTTCGTCGCCGTCGCCGAACACCGGCACTTCCGCGAGGCCGCCGCCGCCACCGGAACCAGCCAGCCCGCCCTGTCCGGCGCCGTCGCCGCCCTGGAGGACGCCCTCGGCGCCCAGCTCGTCGAGCGTACGACGCGCCGCGTCATCATCACCCCGCTGGGCGAGCGCGTCGCCGAGCACGCACGCCGCGTCCTCGGCTCGCTGCACTCCCTCACCGAGGCGGTCGAGGCCGCCCGCCGCCCCTTCACCGGGCCGCTCCACCTCGGCGTGATCCCCACCGTCGCCCCGTACCTGCTGCCCACCGTGCTGCGGCTGGTCCGCGACAGCTACCCCGAGCTGGAACTGCACGTCCACGAGGAACGCACCCCCTCGCTGCTCGACGGGCTCGCCGCCGGGCGGCTCGACGTGCTGCTGCTCGCCCTGCCCGCCGGCGGCGCCGCGCCCACCCGGGACATCCCGCTCTTCGACGAGGACTTCGTCCTGGTCACCCCGCCCGGGCACGAGCTCGCCGGCCGCACCGACGTCCCGCGGGACGTCCTGCTCGACCTCGACGTGCTGCTGCTCGAGGAGGGCCACTGCCTGCGCGACCAGGCCCTCGACATCTGCCGCGAGGTCGGCGCCGACACCGCCGCCGGCACCACCCGGATCGCCGGGCTCTCCACCCTCGTCCAACTGGTCGCCGGCGGACTCGGCACCACCCTGCTGCCGGTCACCGCCCTCGACGTCGAGGCCGGCCGCTCCGACCGGCTCGCCGCCGCCCGCTTCGCCGCCCCCGCGCCCGGCCGCCGGATCGGCCTCGCCACCCGTCCCGGCTCCGCCCGCACCGACGAGTACGACCGGTTCGCCGCCGCCCTCAAGGACGTCCTGCGCGAGCTGCCCGTCCGCATCGTCGAGTAGCTCCTCCGTCGACGCACCGCCGTCGGCATCGCGGCACGCCGCGTTGGGCATACCTCCCTCGAAGATCCGAACGAAGGGGGTGGGCGCGTGTACGTGTCGCGGATCAGGGTGACCGGCCTCGGGTGCTTCGACGGCCCGCGCACGGCCGACCTCGCCGTCGACCCCGGCCCCGGCTGGACGGTCCTCGCCGGACCGAACGGCTCCGGCAAGACCACCCTGCTGCAGGCCCTCGCCCGGACCCTCGGCGCCCCCGGCAGCCCGGAGCCCGCCGGCGGCACCCCCGGCACCGTCGACCTGCCCGGCCTCGGCCGGTGGGACGGCAGCGGCGAACCGGCCCGCCACGGCCGCACCCGCGCCCACCACCTCGGCGCCGACCGCACCCCGCCCACCGCCCTCACCGCGGCCGGCGCCGCCCTGCTCGCGGAAGGGCTGCTCCCCGACGGCTGGCGCATCACCGACCCCGGCCGCGCCCTGGTCGCACCGCCGGACGGCCCCGCCCGGCCGCTCACCGCACTCGGCAGCGGCACCGCCGCCCTCGCCGCGATCGTCTGCACCCTCGCCGGGGAGGCCCGCACCGAGGCCGTGAACGGCGCGACCACCGTGCCGCGCCCCGGCATCGCGCTGATCGACGACGTCGACCTCCACCTGCACCCCGTCCGGCAGCAGCAGATCGGCGGCTGGCTCACCACCCGCTTCCCGCAGACGCAGTTCCTGGTCGCCACGCACAGCCCGTACGTCTGCCAGGCCGCCGACCCCGGCACCCTCGTCCGCCTCGCCGCGCCCGGCACCGACGAGGCGCCCCGCGTCCTCGACGAGGACCTGCACCAGCGCGTCCTGTACGGCAGCGGCGACGACACCGCGCTCTCCGAACTCTTCGGCCTGCCCAGCGCCTACTCCGCCGCCGCCGAGGCCGAGCGCCGCCTGCTGATCCGGCTGGAGCGCAAGCTCTACAGCGGCCGCGCCACCAGCGCCGAACTCGACGCCTACCGGCGCCTCGGCGCCAAGCTCAACAGCTCCCTCGGCGCCCGCGCGGACGAACTCGCCGCCCGGCTGCTGGGCGACCAGCCGTGATCCCGCTGCAGCGGCCGCCGCTCGCCCCCGCCCTCGCCGCCGAACTGGCCCGCCGCACCGCCGCCATCCGCACCGCCGGCCCGACCACCGCGGCCGGCCGCGCCGCCTGGCGCACCGCCCGCCAGCCCAAGGCCCAACTCCGTCTGATGCTCCGCCGGATGGCGCCCGGCCTGGAACGCTGCATGTACTGCGGGGACAACCTCGGCACCGACATCGACCACTTCGAGCCGATCGCCCGCGACCCGCTGCGGACCTTCGACTGGCAGAACCACCTGCTCGCCTGCGCCCACTGCAACAGCAACCAGAAGCGCGACCGGTTCCCCTGCGACCCCGTCACCGGCGAGCACCTGCTGGTCGACCCGGCCCGCGAGGACCCGGCCGAACACCTGGTGCTCTACCTGGAGTCCGGCGCCTACGACCCGCTCACCGCCAAGGGCGAGGCCACCATCGACGTCTTCGGCCTGAACGCCCGCCCCGAGCTCGTCCGCGGCCGCCGGATGATGTTCACCGTGGTCAAGTCGCTGCTCACCGCCTGGCGCACCGCCGGTGCCGCGGGCCGCACCGCCGAGCAGCGCGAGTACCTGGACTCCCTGCGGCTGCTGCACCACGCCGACGTGCTCCGCACCGTCCTCGCCCTGCGCCGCACCCCGCCGCTGGCCGACGCCGTCCTCGGCCCCGACCTGGCCGCCACCCTCGGCGAACTCGTCCGCACCCACCCGGAGTTCGAACGTCCCTGAACCGCCCGCCGGCCCGGGGGGCTACGCCGTGTCCCGGGCCCGGGTGGGGACGGCCCGGCAGCGGGTCGGCAGGCGCTGCTCGAACCAGACCACCTTGCCCGCGCCGAGCCGGGTGGCACCCCAGTCGTCGGCGCACCGGGCGACTATCTGCAGGCCCCGGCCGTGCTCGTCGTCCGGCCCGGCCCGGCGGGCGCGCGGCAGGGCCGGACTGTCGTCGCCGACCTCGCAGCGCAGCCGCGAGGTCCGCACCAGGCGGAGCGTCACCGGCCGGGTGGCGTGCCGGATCGCGTTGGTGACCAGCTCGCTGACCATCAGCTCGGTGGTCTCCGACAGCTCCTCCAGCCCCCAGCGGCGCAGCGCGTGCGCGGCGAGGCGCCGGGCCCGGCCGGGCGTCTCGTGCCGGGGCTGCAGGTACCAGTAGGAGACGTCCTCGGCCGGGATGCCGTCGAAGGCCGCGGCGAGCAGCGCGATGTCGTCGGCGCGCTCGCCCGGCGGCAGCACCCGCAGCGCCTCCTGGCAGACGTGCTCGGGGGAGTGCCGGTGCGCGGCGGCGAGCCGGGCGCGCAGCTTCTCCAGACCGGTCGTCAGCGGGCGGCGCCGGCTCTCCACCAGGCCGTCGGTGAACAACAGCAGGGCGGAGCCCGGCGGCGCCGGGAGCTCGGTGGAGGCGAAGTCGACGCCGCCCACGCCGATCGGCGCGCCCGGCGGCAGGTCGAGCAGGTCGGCGGTGCCGTCCGGGCCGATCAGCACCGGCGGCACGTGGCCGGCGTTGGCCACCACCACCCGGTTGGCGATCGGGTCGTACACCGCGTAGACGCAGGTGGCCAGGTGCTGTTCGGCGCCGAGATGCTGGGCCTGCTCGTCGAGGTGGTACAGCACCTCGTGCGGCGGCAGGTCGAGGCCGGCCAGGGTCTGTGCGCTGGTGCGCAGCTGGCCCATCACGGCGGCGGAGGTCAGCGAATGGCCCATGACGTCGCCGACGATCAGCGCCACCCGGTTGCCGGGCAGTTCGACCGAGTCGTACCAGTCGCCGCCGACCTGGGCGCCGCGCTCGCCGGGCAGGTAGCGGTGGGCGAGCCGTACCCCGTGCGGCTGCGGCAGGTGCGCGGGCAGCATCCGGCGCTGCAGCTCGCGGGCGGTCTCGAACTCCCGGGCGTAGCGCAGCGCGGTGTCCACCGCGAGGCCGGCCTGGGTGGCCAGGTGGCGGGCCATCGCGGTGTCGTCGGGTTCGAAACGGGCCGGGCCCGCCTTGCCCGGGCGCCGGATCAGCAGCAGCAGGCCGAGCACGGCCTTGCGTCCGCGCAGCGGCAGGAGCAGCAGGGCCGTGCCGGCGGCGAGCCGGCCCAACGTGCGGGCGCCGTACAGCTCGGTGAGCAGCGGGCGCAGCCGGTCCGCGGCCGGGGTGCCGAGCACCGCGGGCCCGTACGGCGCCTGGCCCGCCAGCATCCGGGCGAGCGGGCCGCCGGGCGCCGGCCGGCACAGCCGGGAGCGCCGGCCGAGCCGGGTGCCGTGGCCGTGGTGCAGTCGGAGTGCGGTGGGCGGCCCGGGGTCGCGTTCGACCGGCGGCAGCGGGTCGCGCAGGTGCACCACGGCGGCGTCCGCGAGGGCCGGGACGAGCGAGCGGCCCAGGTCGCGCAGGGTGGTGCGCAGGTCCAGCGAGCCGTTGATCCGCCGGGTGGCCGTCTCCAGGTACCCGAGCCGTTCGGCGAGGCCGGGCCGTTCGTCCCGGTGCGGCGGTGCGGAGCGCTGGGCGCCGACCAGTGGCACGGCGGCGGTCGGCCGCCCTGCCTGGGGCGAGGAGTGGTCGCGCACGGGCTGCCCGTTCTTGAGATGTCGAGGGTGGTCGGGCCGGCTGGTCTCTCAGGTGGTGCGCCGACAGCGCAGGAAGAGCTGTTCCTCCGGCGGCAGGGCGGTCGACGCGGGCGCGTACGGGTGGCCGGTGCAGGCCTCGACCTCGAACCCGGCCGCGGCCAGCGTCTGGACCAGCTCCTCGCGCAGGTAGCCGCTGATCCGCAGCTCGCGGCCGAGGAACGGCAGCGGCGCGTCGTCGAGGTCGGCCTCGACCGTGCCGAGCGCCAGCAGGCCGCCCGGCCGCAGCAGGGTGCGGACCCGGCCCAGCACCGCGGCGATCTCCGCCCGCGGCAGCAGGACGAGCGAGAAGAACGCGGTGGCGGCGGCGAAGGAGCCGGCCGCGTCGGGGCCGAGCTGCGGCACGCCCCAGGCCGTGGCGGCCCGCGGGGTCGCCAGGTCGTACATGTCCATCCGGTGCAGTTCGGCCTCCGGCACGGCCCGGCGGGCGGCCGCCAGCATCCCGTCCGAGAGGTCGATGCCGGTCACCCGCAGCCCGCCGTCGGCGAGTTGGCGGGCGGTCGGCTCGCCGGTGCCGCAGCCGACGTCCAGCACCCGGGCGCCGAGGGCGAGTTCGTTGAGCAGCCAGTCGCCGCAGGCGGTCTGGCCGGTGCGGTCCGGGAAGACCTCGTCGTAGCGCGGGCCGATCGCGTCGAAGGCGACGGCCTGCAGGGCCCGTTCGGAACGGCGCCGGTGCCCGGCGTGTGCCGGGTCCGAGATCTGTCCGGTTGCCACGCCCTGGGCACCTCTCTCTCCACCTGGCTCCCCGGCGGGCGAGGCCCGCCACAGTGTCCGCCCCCGCGTCGGTTTGTCGATGTGTCTGCTGGCCTTCGAGGATAAGCGTGATCACTGCGCCGTGGGGCCCCTTTCCGGCCAACTCGCCGCAGTCGGACGCAGTTGGCCGCGTTTCGGACGTAACGGGCCCGGGCCGCGGGGGCACACCGGAGCGGATCAGGGTGGTGCAGTTGTCGGCGTGCGCCGGACAACTGTTCTGACCTGCGGAAACGCCGTGCATCTGGGCGTTTATCGAACGTCAATTGGCAACTGCCAGAGTGTTCTCAGCGCCGGGGAAGCGTCAAAGCGTTCCCGCAGCCGGGGGGCTGCGGGAACGCCGGCGCCCCAAGGGGGAGGGGCCGCCCGTCGGGGGGACGGACGGCCTACGGCGCGGGGGGAGAGAAGGGCTCGGTGTGCTCCTGCACCGCGATGAGGTCCCGCACGGGCTGGGCCTCGGGCACACCGAGCCGGCTGAAGACCGAGTGCGCCTCCTGGAGACAGGCCAGCCCGCGAGCGGGCTGCCCCAGCTCCAGGAGCGCCTCGCCCAGCGCGGCATTGGCCAGGCCCTGGCAGTAGGCGGCGTCGATCTCCTGCGCGATCGACAGCGACTCCCCGGCCGCGGCGGCCGCCTCCGAGTACTGCGCCTCGTCCACCAGACAGGCCGCCAGCCGGGCCAGCGAGTAGCCCTCCCAGAAGCGGTACTGCTGGGACTGGTACAGCCCGTGCGCCTCGCGCAGGTGCTCCGCGGCCTCCGCCGTCGAACCGGTCGCCCGCAGCACCACACCGAGCTGGTAGAGGGTGTCCGCCAGGCAGGGCGTGTTGCCCGACGTCCGGGCGGCCATCACCGCCGCCCGGGCGGACTCCACCGCCTCCTCGTGCCGGTCCAGCCCCACGTACGCCCGCGCCATGTTCGCCAGCAGGCGGGCCTCGCCGATCGACGCACCCATCACACGGCTTATCCCGAGTGCCTGTTCGTAGAACGGCAGTGCCTCGGCGGGCCGACCGGCCTGGATCAGGACGATGGCCAGCTCGTTCGAGGCGGAGCTGCGCAGCTGCGTCACGTTCTCCGTGGGCAGCAGGGCGAGGCTCTGCCGCAGCGAGCCCTCGGCCTCCGCGAGCTCGCCGGCCATCTGGTGCAGGTGTCCGACCGCGTACCGGACCCGGGCCAGGGTGGCCGTGTCCTCGTGGCGCTGCGCATTGTCGGCGGCAGCCAGCAGCGCGGCGCGGATCCGCGGCCCGAGCGTCGGGTCCTCGACGAGTGCCCGCAGGATGAGGACCAGGTCGAGCGCAGGGCGCAGCAGCTCCATCGGCTCACGGACCACGGCCTCGACACTGCTGAGCAGCAGCGCCACCTCGGACCTGATCCAGGCGCGCGCGGTTTCGCTGTCGCCCAGCCGGAGGCCGGCCGAAGCCGGCTCGTGGAGCAGCTCCGCGAGCAGGTCGTCGGGCTCGATGACATGCGCGGCGTTCTGCATCGTCGCCAGCAGCAGGTCCAGCAGCCGCAGGGTCGCGGCCCGCTGTTCGTCGGTGTCGCCGAGCTTCTGGTTCTGCCGCTGCGCGAACAGCCGGAGCAGGTCGTGATAGCGATAGCGGCCCGGGGTGAAGCACTCCAGCATGTTGGCCTCGACCAAGGCCTCGGCCAGGTCTTCCGCCGTCCGCTCGTCGGTGCCGAGCAGTGCGGCCACGGCAGGCAGCGGCAGGTCCGGCGAGTCCACCACGGAGAGCAGGCGGAAGGCCCGGGCCTCGTCCGGCTGCAGCTGGGCATAGCCCAGGCCGATGGTGGTCTCCACCGCGAGGTTGCCGAGTTGGAGCTCCTGGAGGCGGTTGCGCTGGTCGGCTAACCGACGGGCCAGGTCGGAGACGCTCCACCGCGGCCGGCTGGCCAACCGGGCGGCGGCGATGCGGACCGCGAGCGGCAGGAAACCGCAGGCGGTCACCACAGCCAGCGCGGCCGCCGGTTCGGCCGCCACCCGGTCGTGACCGACGATCGCGGAGAACAGCGCCAGCGCCTCGTCCGGGGTCAGCTCCTCGATGTCCACCAGGTGCGCGCCGGGGATCTCGGCCAGCCGCGACCGGCTGGTCACCATCACCGCGTTGCCGGACACCCCGGGGATCAGCGGCGTCAGCTGCCGTGCGTCCCTGGCGTTGTCCAGCAGGATCAGCATCCGCTTGTCGGCCAGGAGCGAGCGGTAGAGCGCTGAGCGCTGGTCGAGGGAGTCCGGAGTGTCGGTGGCGCCGAGCGCGTGCAGGAAATCGCCCAGCACCACGGCCGGGTCGGCCGGGGTGGCACCAGCCCCGCGCAGGTCCACGTAGAGCTGGCCGTCCGGGAAGTCCGGACGCAAGCGGTGTGCGACGTGCACGGCGAGCGTGGTCTTGCCGACGCCGCCGATGCCGGCCAGCGAGGTGACCACCACGGCCTGGCCGGAGCCGCCGCGCAGCACGTCCCGGAGCTCACTCACGATCTTGCTGCGGCCACTGAAGTCGGACACGTCGGCGGGCAGTTGGGCGGGCGGGACGAAGGTCGACGGCTCCTCGTCGGCGAGCGGTACGGCTGCCGCCACGGCAGGCATCAGCGCAGGGTCGCCGGCCAGGATCCGGGCGTGCATGGCGGCGAGTCCGCTGCCGGGCTCCACGCCGAGCTCGTCGATGAGCAACTTGCGGGTGTCCGCGTAGACGCCGAGCGACTCCGCCTGCCGGCCGCACCGGTACAGGGCGAGCATCAGCAGTTCGCGCAGCCGCTCGCGCAGCGGGTGCGCGGCGGCGAGCGAGCTCAACTCGGAGACAATTTCGGCGTGCAGACCGACCTCTAGGGCGACCGCACAGCGCTCCTCCGCCACGGTGAGCTGCCGCTCGGACAGCCGGGTGCGCTGCGCCTCCGCGTACGGGCCGGGCACACCGGGCAGCGGTCTGCCGCGCCACAGGGCGAGTGCCGCCAGCAGCGATTCGTGGGAGGCGCGGAAGTCTCCGTCGGCCCGGGCTTCGGCCGCCCGGGCGACCCGGCTCTCGAAGGCGGCGAGGTCCAGAGAGCCGTCCGGGATGCGCAAGGCGTAGCCGTCACTGACCGAGACCAGGATCTCGGCCGGTTTGCGTACGGCCCGGTTGGGCTCGATGACCGACCGCAGGCGTGAAATGTACGTGCGGAGCGCGGCCACCGCCTGCGGCGGGGTACGGTCGCCCCAGATGCCGTCCACCAGGTCGTCGGTGGTCACCGGTCGGCCCCGGTTGAGCAGCAGGGCCGCCAGCACCGCCTGCTGCTGCGGAGAGCCCAGCGCGAGCTGCTCCTCCCCGCGCCAGGCCTGGACGGGGCCGAGCACCTGGAAGCGCAGCGCATCGGCCGCAGCCGTCCCCTGAAGCTCCATGTCCTCCCCCGAAGGCCTCTGTGAGTGGTTCCGTGCGGTGTCGTCCGCCGGAATGGCGGGGCGTCAGCTTATGAGGAAGCGCGCAAACATCCGCGAACCGTGCGCAGGACGGGACGTTTATAAGACATTTAACGACCTCTACGATACTGGGCTGGCGCCCGGGACGATCCAGGGCGCCGATATCTGATGACCTGAAAGGCGGCGTACCCATGGCCGACGAGACCACCACCACGACCGAGCCCGTCGCCGCCGAGCACACCGTGGCTCCGGTCGACCCCAACGCGATCGAGCAGGCGCTTTCGGTCCTCGCCGAGGAGCCCGAGCCGAAGGCCGACGAGCAGACACCCGAGGGCGACCCCAAGTCCGGCGAGGTCTACGAGCCGATGGGCTCGATCGGAAACTGCCCCTGATTCGAAGCACACGCAGCGCGCGCCCCGGTCCTCGCGGACCGGGGCGCGCGCCGTCGTACGCCTACTCCGCGGAGCGGACCCGCAGGCTGGTGATCAGCGGGCCGTCCGTGACCTCGGCGAAGAAGTCGTTGCCCTTGTCGTCCACGACGATGAACGCCGGGAAGTCCTCGACCTCGATGCGCCAGACGGCCTCCATGCCGAGCTCGGGGTACTCCAGCACCTCGACCTTCTTGATGCAGTCCTGGGCGAGGCGGGCGGCCGGGCCGCCGATCGAGCCGAGGTAGAAGCCGCCGTGCTCGTTGCACGCCTTGGTGACCTGCTTGGAGCGGTTGCCCTTGGCGAGCATGACCATGGAGCCGCCGGCCGCCTGGAACTGGTCGACGTAGGAGTCCATCCGGCCGGCCGTGGTGGGGCCGAAGGAGCCGGAGGCGTAGCCCTCGGGGGTCTTCGCCGGGCCGGCGTAGTACACCGGGTGGTCCTTCATGTACTGCGGCATGCCCTCGCCGGCGTCGAGGCGCTCCTTGATCTTGGCGTGGGCGATGTCGCGGGCGACGACCAGGGTGCCGCTGAGCGAGAGGCGGGTCTTCACCGGGAACTTGGACAGCTGCGCCCGGATGTCGGCCATCGGCTGGTTGAGGTCCACCTTGACGACCTCGTCGTCGAGGTGGGCGTCGGTGGTGTCCGGCAGGTACTTCGCCGGGTCGGTCTCCAGCTGCTCCAGGAAGACGCCCTCGGCGGTGATCTTGCCGAGCGCCTGGCGGTCGGCGGAGCAGGAGACGGCCATCGCGACCGGCAGCGAGGCGCCGTGGCGCGGCAGGCGGATCACGCGGACGTCGTGGCAGAAGTACTTGCCGCCGAACTGCGCGCCGATGCCGATCTTCTGGGTGAGCTCGAAGACCTTCTGCTCCAGCTCCAGGTCGCGGAAGCCGTGGCCGGTCTTCGCGTCGCCGGAGGTCGGCAGGTTGTCGAGGTAGTGCGCGGAGGCGTACTTGGCGGTCTTGAGCGCGAACTCGGCGCTGGTGCCGCCGACCACGATCGCCAGGTGGTACGGCGGGCAGGCCGCGGTGCCCAGCGAGCGGATCTTCTGCTCCAGGAAGGAGAGCATCGACGACTCGTTGAGGATCGCCTTGGTCTCCTGGTACAGGTACGACTTGTTGGCGGAGCCGCCGCCCTTGGCCATGAAGAGGAACTTGTAGGCGTCGCCGTCGGTGGCGTACAGCTCGATCTGGGCCGGCAGGTTGTTGCCGGTGTTCTTCTCGTCCCACATGGTGACCGGCGCCATCTGCGAGTAGCGCAGGTTCAGCTTGGTGTACGCGTCGTAGACGCCGCGGGCGATCGCGGACTCGTCCTGGCCGGAGGTGAGGACGTTCTGGCCGCGCTTGCCCATGACGATGGCGGTGCCGGTGTCCTGGCACATCGGGAGGATGCCGCCGGCCGAGATGTTGACGTTCTTCAGCAGGTCGAGCGCGACGAAGCGGTCGTTGGGGCTCGCCTCCGGGTCGTCCAGGATGCGGCGCAGCTGGGCGAGGTGGTCCGGGCGCAGGTAGTGCGAGATGTCGTGCATCGCCTCGGCGGTGAGCAGCCGCAGCGCCTCCGGCTCGACCTTGAGGAAGGTGCGGCCGTCCGCCTCGAAGGTGGAGACGCCCTCGGAGGTGAGCTTCCGGTACGGCGTGGGGTCGGCACCGAGCGGGAGGAGGTCGCGGTACTCGAATTCCGGGGTGGCCATGGGGGGAGATCCTTAGCGAGGTCGGCTGCGTCTGCGAAGCACCCTCCAATGTAGGTGCAGGCGGCGCGGCGGCGGAGCGCAGGTGAGCCTGCGTGACGGGGCTCACGCCTTTCTCCGGCGAACTCTCGTTCGGAGTGATCCCGATGGCTAGGCTTTGGGCGTGGACACTTCGCCGTCGCCCGACGACCAGGGGCAGCAGCCCGTACCCATGACCAAGCAGGAGCCGGCCCCCGTCCCGCAGGCGCAGCCCGCGGTCGCCGCGCCGGTCGCCGAGGCCGATCTGCGGTGCTCGGACGCGGACCGCGAACGGGTCGCCGACCTGCTGCGCGACGCGTACGCCGAGGGCCGGTTGACGGTGGAGGAGCACTCGGAGCGGATCGAGGCGGCCTACGCCGCGAAGACCTTCGGCGACCTCGTCCCGCTCACCCGGGACCTGCCGGCCGCCACCGGTGCCCCGCTCTCGATGGAGAAGCCGCCGCTGCAGCAGCAGCGCGCGCCGCTGCCGCCGGCCCGCCAGGAGGCGCCGACCATGGTGGCGGTGTTCGGCGGGGCGGAGCGCAAGGGCCGCTGGCGGGTCGGGCCGCACCTGAAGGCCGTCGCGGTCTTCGGCGGGGTGGAGATCGACCTGACCGACGCGGTCTTCGAATCGCCCGAGGTGGTCATCGAGGTGACCGCGATCTTCGGCGGCGTGGACATCAAGGTGCCGGAGAACGTCAGCCTGCACGGCGGCGGCGTGGGCATCTTCGGCGGCTTCTCGGTGCGCGAGCAGACCGCGGCCGACCCGTACGCGCCGGTGGTGCGGGTGAAGGGCGCGGCGGTCTTCGGCGGCTGCGAGGCCAAGCCGCGCCGCGGCAAGAAGCTGCGGGAGTGGGCGCGCAAGCAGCTCGACCGCTGAGCGGCGCCGGGTGCGGGGCCGGGCTGGAGTCCGCCGCCCGGCCAACTGCGCTGCGGGCACTCGTCGTTGTGTCGAGTGCAGGGAGTAGTCGGTTGCGTGCGGTGTGCATGAATCGGGGGGCGAGGGGGTAGTTCCCCACGCACATCGGTTCCTGTTACGGCTGTGATCCCGTACGGCGGCGGCGCCGCGGCGGGTGGGCACGGGGCAGTCGGGCAGGGACGAGCTTCCCCGAGTCCCGTACCGCGTCAGGAGTAGCCGTGCTGCATCCCATCGAGTCCAGCGCCACCGGCTCCGCCGCCGTCCGCCGCAGTCCGGTGACGGTGGGGGCCCCTGCGGACCCGCTGGAGGACAACCCGTGGCACACCGGGGCGGCCTGCCGTCGCGACGAGGCCGGGCTGTTCTTCGCGCCGTCCAAGGAGCCGACGGCGGCCCGGCTCTCGCGTGAGGAGCAGGCCAAGCAGGTCTGCGCCCGGTGCCCCGTGCTGCTGGAGTGCCGCGAGCACGCGCTGGCCATGCCGGAGCCGTACGGGGTGTGGGGCGGGCTGACCGCGGCCGAGCGGCGGGTGGTGCTGGCCCGGCGGCGGCGCCGGGAGGCGGAGCTGCGCGAGGCGCGGCGGGTGCCGACGGGCCGGATAGCCGGCTGACGAACGGCGGCGGCCCCGGGCGTGGACGCCCGGGGCCGCCGTTCGCGACGTGCCGCGTCAGTTGGCGCGGTCGAAGTCGATCGCGCTGTAGGCCCGCAGCTTGGACAGCTTGTGGGTGGAGTCGATGCGCCGGATCGTGCCGCTCTTGGAGCGCATCACCAGCGAGCTGGTGGTGGCGGTCTCCTGGCGGTAGTGCACGCCGCGCAGCAGCTCGCCGTCGGTGATGCCGGTGGCGACGAAGAAGACGTTCTCGCCGGAGACCAGGTCGTCGGTGGTGAGGACGCGGTCGAGGTCGTGACCGGCGTCCAGCGCCTTCTGCCGCTCCGCCTCGTCCTTCGGCCACAGCCGGCCCTGGATGACGCCGCCCATGCACTTCATCGCGCAGGCCGCGATGATGCCCTCCGGGGTGCCGCCGACGCCCATCAGCAGGTCGACGCCGGTGCCCTCGCGGGCGGCCATGATGGCGCCGGCCACGTCGCCGTCGGAGATGAACTTGATCCGGGCGCCGGCCTCGCGGATCTCCTTGACCAGGCCCTGGTGGCGGGGCCGGTCCAGCACCACGACGGTGACGTCCTCGACGGCGATGCCCTTGGCCTTGGCGACCCGGCGGATGTTGACGGCCGTCGGCGCGGAGATGTCGACGAAGTCCGCGGCCTCCGGGCCGCAGACCAGCTTGTCCATGTAGAAGACCGCGCTGGGGTCGAACATGGTGCCGCGGTCGGCGACCGCGAGGACGGCCACCGCGTTGTGCATGCCCTTGGCGGTCAGCGTGGTGCCGTCCACCGGGTCCACGGCGACGTCGCACTCGGCGCCGGTGCCGTCGCCGACACGCTCGCCGTTGTACAGCATGGGCGCCTCGTCCTTCTCGCCCTCGCCGATGACGACGACGCCGTTCATCGAGACGGTGGAGACGAGGGTGCGCATGGCCTTCACGGCCGCGCCGTCGGCGCCGTTCTTGTCGCCGCGGCCGACCCAGCGGCCCGCCGCGAGCGCGGCGGCCTCGGTGACGCGGACGAGTTCCAGGGCGAGGTTGCGGTCCGGGGCCTCCGGAGCGACCTCCAGCGAGCTGGGGAGGTGGTGCGGGTACTGCGTGGTCATCGTCGTTACCTCTCTGTACGCGACGGCCAGTGAGCGCCCGACTACTGCCAGGTCGGAACGCCGTGGTGAGGGTTGGTGCGATCGTATCCGGCACCCGGACGGGTGTCTGTGGCGCACCCGGCGCGACCAGCCGGTATGCGGCGGTTCGTCCGGCTTCACCCCGCCGGGGGGTACCCGGTGGTCGGGGGCGCGGAGGGCATGGTCCACCATGGACGGGTGGCAGGCAGCAGCAGCAAGAGAGGCCGGCAGACGGTACGGGACATGATCCTGTCGATGCTGGCGGTCGGTGTCGTGGGCTTCTTCGGATACCTCTTCATCCCGCACGAGGGCGGCGACGGCGTGCACGTCGTCGACTACCGTTCGGCGCTGGCCTCGGCGAAGCGCGCCGCGCCCTACCCGGTGCTCGGCCCGCAGGGGCTCTCCGAGCAGTGGCGGGCGACCTCGGTCGAGTACCGCAAGGACGGCAAGGGCAACGCCGTGTGGCACCTGGGCTTCGTGACCCCGTCCGGCCAGTACGCCGCGGTGGAGCAGTCCAACGGCACCCGTGACGACGTGATCGACACCGTGGTGCCGGGCGGCAAGCCGGACGGCAGCGCGCCGGTGGCCGGCCGGGACTGGCAGCGCTTCCAGGGCACCAAGTACCGCGGTCTCGCGACCCCGGCCGGCACCGCCACCACGGTCGTCACCGGCTCCGCCTCGTACGACGAGCTGGCCCAGCTGGCCGCCGCGCTGAAGTAGCGCGCGGCGCCGGTGCGCGCCCCCGAGGACGTACGGCGAAGGCCCCCGCGGCGAACCGCGGGGGCCTTCGTCCTGCCCGGGCCGTGCGCGGCCCGGAGCGGGATCAGACGGTGGTGACGACCTCGTCGTACTCCAGGCGGGGGGAGCGCGGGAACCAGGCGTCCTCGCCGGGCTTGCCGATGTTGACCACGGCCAGCACGGAGTGCTCGCCGTCGGCGAAGAACTCCTTGTTCAGGCCCGCGGCGTCGTAGCCGGTCATCGGGCCGGCGGCCAGGCCGGCGGCGCGCACGCCGATGATGAAGTACGCGGCCTGCAGGGCGCCGTTCAGCGTGGCGGAGGCCTCGCGGACGGGGCGCTCGGAGAAGAACATGTCCTTCGCCTGCGGGAAGTGCGGCAGCTGGGTCGGGAGCTCCTCGTGGAACTCGTTGTCCTGCGCGAGGATGGCGACCAGCGGGGCGGTGGCGGTCTTGGCGCGGTTGCCCTCGGCCATGTGCTGCAGCAGGCGCTCGCGGCCCTCGTCGGTGCGGACGAGCACGATGCGCAGCGGCTGCTGGTTGAACGCGGTGGGGCCGAACTTGACCAGGTCGTAGATGGCCCGGACCTGCTCGTCGCTGACCGGCTCGTCGGTGAAGGTGTTGGCGGTACGGGCCTCGCGGAAGAGCAGGTCCTGGGCGGCGGCGTCGAGTGCCAGAGTCATTGCGGAATCCACCTCAAACGGAAGACGGGAGAGCGGTCGAGACGGCCGGGAGGACCGTTCACCGGGCTCCAACGTTAGGTGAAACTTAAACTATTCCGCAAGCAGGCGTGACCCCCGTCACACCTGCGGGGCGTGCCCCGGGTCACCCGCCGTCGCCGCCGGCGGCTCACCCCTCGGCGGACTCCTCGGCGGCCAGCGCCGCGTCCAGCCGGGCCCGGGCGCCGTCCAGCCAGCGCTGGCAGACCTTGGCCAGCCGCTCGCCGCGCTCCCACAGCGCCAGCGACTCCTCCAGCGAGGTGCCGCCGGTCTCCAGCTGCCGGACGACCTCCAGCAGCGCGTCCCTGGCCTGCTCGTACCCGAGCGCCTCGTCGCCGCCGGCCGCACCCCGGACCGCCTGACCGTCCTGCTGCTGATCTGCCATGCCGCCAGCGTAGGGGCTGCGGACGACAGGCCGGTGCGGTCGCCCGCCGTCAGCGCGGGCTGACCGGCCGCCGGGCGGACGGGCTGCGGCGCTCGGCCGCGGCGCAGCGCTCGGCCGGGGCGCGGTGCTCCGCGGGGCCGCAGCGCTCGGCGGAGACGGCGGCGGGGGCGACGAGGGTGCGGCGCAGGGTGCTGCGGGCCCGCCAGGTGAGGGTCTTCACGGCGCCCACCCGGATGCCGATCGCGTCCGCCACCTCCCGCGAACTGAGGTCGTCCCAGTAGCGCAGCGTGAGCGCCGTCCGCTGGTGCTCGGTCAATGTCGCGAGCGCGGCGAAAACGCGCTCGGCCTCGACGAGGGAGACCACCTGGTCCTCGACGCAGATTCCCGCATCGGAATCCGCGACCGCGGCCACCGTCGACTCGCTGCGGGTGGCCCGCCGTTTGTCGTGGTCGAACATGATGTTCCGGGCGATGGTGAAAATCCACGCCCCCATGTCCTTCCCCGTCCAGTGGAACCCGTCAATGCACGCCATTGCGCGGACGAACGTGTCCTGGGTCAGGTCCTCGGCGAGTGCGCGATTCCCGGTGCGCCGCGTGAGGAAGGCCAGGACCGGCCCCCGATATCGGCGGTACAACTCCGCCCAGGCGTCCCGGTCGCCGGCCTTGGCGGCCTCGATCAGGTGCGGTGTTCCACGCGGCGTTCCACGCAGCGTCCCATCCATACCGGACCTCCCGGAGAGCAGGTCCCGCAACGATACGAGCGGGCATGCATGCGTGCAAGCGATTCCGAAATTCCGTCAGTTCGCCTCACTGCCACCCAGATTTGGCAGGGCCTGACTGATCGTCATTGGCTTGCACTCATGCAAGTAGATGCATCTGGGACATGACACGCGCTAGCCTTGCCCGCCATGCAGCCGACTGAGGACACCGCCTCGGAGACCACCCCCGCCCAACGTTTCGGTGCCGTCGTTCACGAGGCCGCCCGGCGCGCGGGCTACGACCTCACCCCGGGCGCCGGCGGGCGGCTCGCCCTCGCCAGGGACACCGGCATGAGCGCCTCCGCGGTCGGGCGCATGCTGCGCGGCGACACCCTTCCCCGCCCCTCCCAATTCCAGAGAATCGCGCAGGTCGTCCACCTGGACCTGCACGAGCTGCTGGTGCGCGGCGGAGTGATTTCCGAGGAATCCGCAAACGATCTCCCCCGGGGAGTACGCTCACCCATCACCCCTGAGGAAGCGTTGGACGCCTGGGGTGTAACCCACCCCATGATCCGGAAATTCCTTCTCGCCTCCATCGCCCAGGCGATCGGCCTGCAGCAGGAAAGCGAGCGCGGTTCTTTTCCGCCGGACGAGAACCGCGGGGGAGGGGCAGTGCACATGCAGAGGTGAGGCCAGTAATGCCGAGATTCTCTCCGGTGGCGGCCGACGCGCTCAGAGCGGTGGGCGCGGTCGGCGGAACAGCACTGATCGTCGCCGGCACCTACGACACCCGTTGGATCCCGTTCCTCGGCTGCCTGGCCGTGGCGGCGCTGTCCACCACCGAGTACGCCCTGGCGAGGACCAGGCGGTGGATGCGCGAGACCGAGGCCAGGACGGCCCGTCAGGCCGAGCTCGTCGCCGCCCGCGCGGCCGCCCTGCCGCCGGCCGCACCGCCCGAGATACCGCCGCCCCCCGCACCGCCGCTCGCCGACGGCCGACAGCTCGGCGCCGACGCCCTGCTGCGCCTGCTGGAGGCCGTGCACCGGGAACTGCGGCACGCCCACGAGGCGGCCGACCGGGCCCAGGCCGAGCTCGCCGACCTCAGCCGCGAGTGGAACACCCTCGTGCAGGAGACCATGAGCCGTCCCCCGCACGCCCGCACACCGGTCGAATGAGCCCGGTCGCGCGACGCGGCCCGCGCTCACTCCGGCGCGACGGTCACCCCGAAGCCGCCCTCCGCCACCCGCGCGTGCAGCTCGTCCCCGGCCGCCACCTGCGCCGGGTCCGTCACCACCGCCCCGTCCGCCCGCTGCAGCACCGCGTAGCCGCGCTGCAGGGTGGCCAGCGGCGACAGCGCCACCACCCTGGCCAGCGCGTGCCCGAGGTCCGTCTGCGCATGGTCCAGCCGGTGCCCCAGCACCCGCCGCCCCCGCTCCACCAGCGCCGTCACCTCCGCCGCCCGGTCCTCCACCAGCCGGTGCGGCGCGGCCAGCACCGGACGGCTGCGCACCCCCTCCAGCCCGTGCAGCTCCCGCTCGACCCGGCCCACCACGCAGCGCCGGGCGCGGTCCCGCAGCTGGCGCACCCGGGCGAGCTCCTCGCCCACCTCCGGAACCACCCGCTTCGCCGCGTCGGTCGGCGTCGACGCCCGGAAGTCGGCGACGAAGTCCAGCAGCGGCTGGTCCGGCTCGTGGCCGATCGCACTGACCACCGGGGTGCGGGCCGCCGCCACGGTGCGCACCAGCTCCTCGGAGGAGAACGGCAGCAGGTCCTCCACGCTGCCGCCGCCGCGGGCCACCACGATGACGTCCACCTCCGGGTGCTCGTCGAGCTCCCGCACCGCGGCCGCCACCTGCGCCGCCGCGTTCGGTCCCTGCACCAGCACGTTGCGCACCTCGAAGCGGACGGCCGGCCAGCGCCGCCGGGCGTTCTCCAGCACGTCCCGCTCGGCCGCCGAGCCGCGGCCGGTCACCAGGCCCACGCAGTGCGGCAGGAACGGCAGCGGCCGCTTGCGCTCCGCGTCGAACAGCCCCTCCGCGCCGAGCTTGCGCTTCAGCTGCTCCAGCCGGGCCAGCAGCTCGCCCAGCCCGACCAGCCGGATCTCCGAGGCCCGCAGCGAGAGCGTGCCGCGCGCGGTGTACCACTCGGGCTTGGCGTGGACGACGATCCGCGAGCCCTCCTGCACGGCCTCCGCCACCTGTTCGAAGACCGGACGGAAACAGGTCACGGTGAGCGACACGTCCCGCTCCGGGTCGCGCAGCGTCAGGAACACCATCCCCGCGCCGGGGCGCCGGTTCAGCTGCGCGATCTGCCCCTCCACCCAGACCTCGCCCAGCCGGTCGATCCAACCGCCGATCATCGCCGACACCCTGCCGACCGGGACGGGCGCCTCGGGGGAGCTGCTGTTCGCCATGCCCACGAGGCTAGCGCCGCCCGGTGACGCCGCCGCCGCGCCCGGCCCGGCGCATCGGCCCCGCGCGCGTCGGCCCCCTGCGCGTCGGGCGCCGCGGCGGGGCGCCCGTACGATGGAGCCATGTCCACCACTGCACAGCGCCGTGTCCTGCTCGCCGCCCCCCGGGGCTACTGCGCGGGCGTCGACCGCGCCGTCATCGCCGTGGAGAAGGCCCTGGAGCAGTACGGGGCCCCGATCTACGTCCGCAAGCAGATCGTCCACAACAAGTACGTCGTGCAGACCCTCGAGAAGAAGGGCGCGATCTTCGTCGACGAGACGGAGGAGGTGCCCGAGGGCGCGATCGTGGTCTTCTCCGCGCACGGCGTCGCCCCGTCCGTGCACGACGAGGCGAAGGCCGGCAAGCTCGCCACCATCGACGCCACCTGCCCCCTGGTCACCAAGGTGCACAAGGAGGCCGTGCGCTTCGCCGAGGAGGACTACGACATCCTGCTCGTCGGCCACGAGGGCCACGAGGAGGTCATCGGCACGATGGGCGAGGCCCCGGACCGCATCCACCTCGTGGACGGTGCCGAGGACGTCGGAAACGTGCAGGTCCGCGACGAGTCCAAGGTCGTCTGGCTCTCCCAGACCACCCTGTCGGTGGACGAGACCATGGCCACCGTCGGCGAGCTCAAGAAGCGCTTCCCGCTGCTGGTCTCCCCGCCCAGCGACGACATCTGCTACGCCACCCAGAACCGCCAGGTCGCGGTGAAGCAGCTCGCCCCCGAGACCGACCTGCTGATCGTCGTCGGCTCCAAGAACTCCTCCAACTCCGTCCGCCTGGTCGAGGTCGGCCTGGAGTACGGCGCCAAGGCCGCCCACCTGGTCGACTTCGCCGACGAGATCGACGAGGCCTGGCTGGAGGGCGTCACCACCGTCGGCCTCACCAGCGGCGCCTCGGTGCCCGAGATCCTCGTCGACGGTGTCCTGGAGTTCCTCGCCGAGCGCGGCTACGCCGACGTGGAGACGGTCAAGACCGCCGAGGAGCACCTGATCTTCTCGCTGCCCAAGGAGCTCCGCCGCGACCTGCGCGCCGAGGCCGCCGGCAAGCTCTGACCCGTGCACCGGGGCCCGGTGGCCCCGGCCCCGCCCCGAGCCCGGGCGCCCGCACACCGCGGACGCCCGGGCTTCGTGCTGCCCGCCACCGGGTACCGGAGGGACGGCACGGCGGGCGGGGGCGGCCCCGCCCCCGTAGGTTGGTGCGCAGCCCGTGGTTTGTGCACAGGCTGTGGACGACGCTTCGAGGGAGGAACTGCGGAATGGCGACGGTATTCGGCGTGGACATCGGCGGCTCGGGCATCAAGGGCGCCCCGGTCGACCTGGCCGGGGGAGGGCTCGCCGAGGAGCGCTTCAAGGTGCTCACCCCGCAGCCGTCCTCGCCGAACGCGGTGGTCGAGGCGGTCGTCGAGGTCGTCCGGCACTTCGGCCACCAGGGGCCGGTCGGCCTGACCTTCCCCGGGGTGGTCGTCCGCGGCCGCACCCGCACCGCCGCCAACGTCGACAAGGACTGGATCGGCATGGACGCTGAGGGGCTCTTCCGCGAGGCCCTCGACCTGCCCGCCACCGTCGTCAACGACGCGGACGCGGCCGGCATCGCCGAGGTCACCCACGGGGCCGGCCGCGGCCGGGGCGGCACCGTCCTGCTGCTCACCTTCGGCACCGGCATCGGCAGCGCGCTCTTCGTCGACGGCGCCCTGGTGCCCAACACCGAGCTCGGCCACCTCGAACTGCGCGGCAAGGACGCCGAGCGGCGCGCCTCCTCGGCCGCCAGGGAACGGCACGGGCTGTCCTGGGCCGAGTGGGCGGTGCGGGTCGACGAGTACCTCGACCTGGTCGAGATGCTGTTCTCGCCGCAGCTGATGATCATCGGCGGCGGTGTCAGCCGCAAGCACGAGAAGTTCCTGCCGCTGCTGCGCAAGCGCGACGCCGAGGTCCTCCCCGCCGAACTCCGCAACAACGCGGGCATCGTCGGCGCCGCGATGGCCGCCGCGGCCCACGCGGCCTAGAGCCCGGGGCGGTCACGTCAGGTGCCCCCACGCGCCCCTGGTGCTGCACCCGTGCCGTGCATCCCTGCGGGGCTAACGGGTGCGGCGGATCCGGCGTTGGGCCACGAACCGGGCGGCCACGATCACGGCCGCCAGGCCCGTCCCGGCGAACAGCCAGCCCGCCCGCACCGCCAGCCCGCTCGCCAGCGACACCACCCGGCCGGTCAGCCCGGAGGTGGAGGCCGGCTGCAGCAGCGCCAGCGCCAGCGCGAACGCGATCGGCCCGGCGATCGGCGCCGCCGGCAGGTCCGGGTAGCGCACCCGGACGGCCAGCTGGAAGCAGAGCACCAGGTAGCCCAGGCCGAACAGCACGCCGAGGCCGCCGAACAGCGTCCGGTCCACCCCGGCGACCAGCAGGGTCCCGGCGACCGCGGCCACCCCGGTGCCCACCGCCGTCAGCCGGGCCGGACGCCCCGTCCGCTCCCGGCCGCGGCCCGCCCACGGCAGGCGCGGACGGCGGACCGGCGCGCCGCCGGAGGCCGAGCGCAACCGGGAGTCGACGGGCGCGGCGGGGCCCGGGACGGCGGCCCGGTCGGTGCCGGACGGCGGCTGCCGCCGGGGCCCGGGGGGCTGGGTACGGATGCTCTGCTGCTCCACCCACCCAACGTACGGTCCGATCATCGCCACAGTGTGTAATGCCGGAATTCCGGACCGGGCGTGTCCGCGGCAGGAGTAGCGTCGTCCACGACCGACGCGGTCCGCCGCCGGGCCGGGCGGGGATAGGACGGCGACGAACCGGAGCAGGGGTGACCGAGGGCGGTCACCGGTGGAGGGGTGCGATGACGGACTTCGGCTTCGAGCGGCTGCACCACGTGCAGCTCGACATCCCGGCCGGTGCGGAGCCGGCCTGCCGGGCGTTCTGGGCCGGGGTGCTCGGGATGACCGAGCTGGCCAAGCCGCCGGTGCTGGCGGCGCGCGGCGGCTGCTGGTTCCGCAGCGGGGGAGTGGAGGTGCACCTCGGCGTCGTCCCCGACTTCGCGCCCTCGGCCAAGGCCCACCCGGGCATCCTGGTGCACGACCTGGACGCGCTCGCGGCCCGGCTGGAGGAGCACGGCCACCCCGTCCGGTGGGACGACTCCGTCCCGGGTCGCCGCCGTTTCCGCAGCGCCGACGCGCTCGGCAACCGGCTGGAGTTCCTGGAGCCCGACCGGACGGGCTGAGCGAGCCCCGTAGACTGGGGGATCGGCCGCCTCCGGCCGCTCCACGCCCTCCAAGCCCACGGGACATCGCTTCATGTCGCTCACGATCGGAATCGTCGGCCTGCCGAACGTCGGCAAGTCGACCCTGTTCAACGCCCTGACCAAGAACGACGTGCTGGCGGCCAACTACCCGTTCGCCACCATCGAGCCCAACGTGGGCGTCGTCGGCGTCCCCGACACGCGGCTGGCGAAGCTCGCCGAGATCTTCGGTTCGGCGCGCATCCTGCCGGCCACCGTCGACTTCGTCGACATCGCGGGCATCGTCCGCGGCGCGAGCGAGGGCGAGGGCCTGGGCAACAAGTTCCTCGCCAACATCCGCGAGTCGGACGCGATCTGCCAGGTCGTCCGCGCCTTCACCGACCCGGACGTGGTGCACGTCGACGGCAAGGTCTCGCCCAAGGACGACATCGAGACCATCCACACCGAGCTGATCCTCGCCGACCTGCAGACCGTGGAGAAGGCCCTGCCGCGCCTGCAGAAGGAGGCGCGCCTCAAGAAGGACACCGCGTCGGTGCTGGCCGCCGCCGAGGCCGCCAAGGCGATCCTGGAGACCGGCAAGACCCTCTTCGAGGCGGGCTTCGACACCCACCCGATCCGCGAGCTGCACCTGCTCACCGCCAAGCCGTTCCTCTACGTCTTCAACGTGGACGAGGACGAGCTCGCCGACGAGGACTTCAAGGACGCCCAGCGCGCCCTGGTCGCCCCCGCCGAGGCGATCTTCCTCAACGCCAAGATCGAGTCCGAGCTGATCGAGCTCGACGACGAGGAGGCGCTGGAGCTGCTCCAGTCCATGGGCCAGGACGAGCCCGGCCTCGCCACCCTCGCCCGGGTCGGCTTCGAGACCCTCGGCCTGCAGACCTACCTGACCGCCGGCCCCAAGGAGACCCGGGCCTGGACGATCAAGAAGGGCGCCACCGCCCCCGAGGCCGCCGGTGTCATCCACACCGACTTCCAGAAGGGCTTCATCAAGGCCGAGGTCATCTCCTTCGACGACCTGGTCGCGACCGGCTCCATCGCCGAGGCCCGCAGCAAGGGCAAGGCCCGCATCGAGGGCAAGGAGTACGTCATGCAGGACGGCGACGTGGTGGAGTTCCGCTTCAACGTCTGACCGTCCGGTGCCGCGTCGGTACGCGGCGGACACGCGGCTCGAAAGGGGTCGGCTCCTCCGGGGCCGGCCCCTTCGCGGGTCCCCCGTCCCGGAGGGGAGCCCGGGTCGGGGTCGGGGTTGTCCCGGGTGCGGGATCGGGGGCGGGTGGGGGTTCGTCCCCGATGGATCGGCGGGCCGGTTTCGCCAGACTCCTGTGCGGGGCCGGGCGGACCGGTCCGTGCCGACGAACCATCAGGAGATGCCGCCGTGACCGCTGTTGTGCGCCGTACCCGCTGGACCGCCGTCGCCGCCGCCGGGGCGGTGCTCGCCGCACTGGCGGTGGGCACCGCGGCCGGACCCGCCTCGGCCGCCTCCGGGCCGGCGGCCGTGGTGCGGCAGGACGCGGCGGTGCCGCCGCTGGACCGGGCGGCCGTCCGCCGGGTGCTCGCCGGGCTGCCGACCTCCGAGGTGTCCGGGGCACTGGTGCACGTCTCCGGACGGGCCGGCCGGCTGGACGCGGTGGGCGGCATCGGCGACCCGGCCACCGGCCGGGCCCCGGACGCCGACGGGCGGTTCCGGATCGGTTCGATCTCCAAGGTGTTCACCGCGACGGTGGTGCTCCAACTGGCCGCCGAGCACCGCCTCGACCTCGACACCCCCGTCCAGCACTACCTGCCCGGCCTGCTGCCGGCCTCCTTCCCGCCGATCGCGGTCGGGCAGTTGCTGAACCACACCAGCGGGCTCCCGAACGGCGCCGACGGCCCGTGGGGCGACGGCACGGCCGCGTGGTTCGTCGACCACCGCTTCGAGTCCTGGTCGCCGGAGCGCGTGGTGGCCACCATGGACGGTCAGGAGATGGCCTTCGCGCCCGGCACCGCGCAGCAGTACAACGGCATGAACACCTTCGTGGCCGGCCTGCTGGTCGAGCAGGTCACCGGGCACGACTACGCGCACGAGGTGCAGCAGCGGATCGTCCGCCCGCTCGGGCTGCACGACACCTCGGTGCCGGCCGCGGACGACCCGGCGCTGCGGCGCCCGGCCGCCCGTCCCCGGCTGACCGTGCCCGGCCCGGACGGGACCTTGCGGCAGGTGGACGTGACCGAGCAGAGCCCCTGGCCGTGGGCGGAGGGCGGGCTGATCTCCAGCGCCGCCGACCTGGACCGCTTCGTCACCGCGCTGTTCCGCGGCCGCCTGCTGCCGCCCGCCCAGCAGGAGGCGCTGTTCACCGTCCCCGACGTGCCGACCCACCACAGCAGCCACTGCGAGACCGGGCCGGACGCCGGCCGGGCCTGCATGAGCATGGGCCTGGAGCGGACGAAGGTCGGCGGCGTGGAGATCTGGGGCAAGACCGGCTCCCGGCCGGGCTGGACGAACGGCGTGTTCGCCACCCGGGACCTCTCCCGGACGGTGGTCTACTCGCTCAACCCGACCGGCCTGGACGGCGCCGAGACCCCGGTCATCATGCAGCTGGCCGGCGCCGTCTTCGGCTGACGGCCGCGGCCGTGGCCCCGGCCGCCGACCCGGCTACGGCTTGATGTTGTGGTTGACCCGGAACAGGTTGCCGGGGTCGTAGGCCCGCTTGACCTCCACCAGCCGGGCGTAGCTGGAGCCGTAGTTGTCGGCGGCCCGGTGCTGGTCGTCGTCGGCCATGAAGTTGACGTACCCGCCGGCCTCGGAGTGCGGGGCGACCGCGGCGTAGTAGTCGCGCACCCAGGCGACGTTGGCGTCGTTCTCGGCCGGGTCGGGCCACATCCCGGCGATCACGGTGGCGAAGGTGGCCTCGCGGTGGGCGAAGGCGGTGGCCCCGGGCGCCATCCGGTGGCACGCCCCGTTGATCGAGTAGATGTGCATCGTGGAGTTCACGGCCGGCACCTTCGGCCCGTGCTCCAGGTGGGCGGTGATCGCGTCGTCGGTGAGCTCGGTCGAGAAGACGCCCTTCCAGTAGTGCTGCAGGCCCGGCGGCACCAGCGGGTCGAAGGCGCTGTTGAGCGCGGGGTACGGCATCGGGCCGACCATCTCCGCGACCCGCGGCGCGACCTCGCGCATCGGCCGGATCGCCGCCTCGGCCTCCTCCATCGGGCCCGCCCAGCAGGCCACCACGAGGGCGAAGGTGTCGCCGTGCCGGTCCTCCGGGATGAACGGGAGCGGCGGGGCGATCTGGAAGCCGGGGAAGACGCCGAGATCCTCCGGTGCCTCCTCGATGTACTCGCGGTAGCGCTTCAGGACGGCTTCGGCGTGTTCCAGTTCGAAGAGCATCGGGCCGCCGAAGACGTCCTTCACCGGGCTGAGCCCGAACTCGAAGGAGGTGACCGCGCCGAAGTTGCCGCTGCCGCCGCGCAGGGCCCAGAAGAGGTCCGGCTCCTCCTTCTCGTTGACGACCCGCAGCCGGCCGTCGGCCGTCACCACGTCCGCGGACAGCAGGTTGTCGCAGGTGAGCCCCAACTTGCGGGCCAGGTAGCCGATTCCGCCGCCGAGGGTGATGCCGCCGACGCCGGTGGTCGAGATGATGCCGCCGGTGACGGCGAGCCCGAAGGGGTAGGTGGCCGCGTTGAGGTCGCCGAGGGTGGCACCGCCCTCGACCCGTGCGGTGCGGCGGACGGGGTCGACCCGGACGCCGCGCATGCCCGTGAGGTCCGCGACCACGCCGCCGTCGCAGGTGCCGTACCCGGGGACGCTGTGCGCGCCGCCGCGGACGGCCAGCGGCATCCCGTTGTTCCTGGCGAAGTCGACCGCCGCCATCACGTCGCCGGCGTTGGCGCAGCGCACCACGGCCGCCGGCTTGCGGTCGATCATCGCGTTGTAGACCCTGCGGGCCTCGTCGTAGTCCTCGTCGCCGGGCCCGACCACACTCCCGTGGAGGGCGCCCGCCAGTTCCTCGATCGTCTTGCTGCCCATGACAAGAAGCTCCTGACCGTGCCGACCCCCTGGGCCGGACCGGGCACGGAGCGAGGGCCGACGATCCCGGTCGGCCTCCCTCCACGGTACGACTCGCGGGCGCACCCCACCCGGCGGGCGCGGGCGCCCGCCGGGCGGGAGCAAGGCTCGGAGCGAGGTGCGGACGACGGCCGCGGATCGTCAGGGGGAACCGCCCTGCCGCCGTGCGCCGCCGCTCCGGATCGCGCCGCCCCCGGGGAACTGGCAGCCTCGCACCGGGCGGTGACGGGCCGGGAGGTGACGCACCGGGACGGCACCCGGGTGCTGCACGGGAGGGCGCCCCGGGGCGGCCGGGCTCAGCCGACGGTGATCCGCAGCGAGCCGTCCGGCTGCGGGGCGACCGCGACCTGCTCCAGGTCCTCGGCGTGTACGGTGGCGGGGTGCGGCAGGGCGCGCGGGCCGATGCCGACCACGGGCATGCCCGCGGCGAGGGCGGCGGTGATGCCGGCCTCGGAGTCCTCGAAGGCGAGGCAGTCGGCGGGGGCGAAGCCGAGGGCGGCGGCGCCCTTGAGGAAGCCCTCCGGGTCGGGCTTGCTGGCGCCTACCGAGCCTGCGGTGATCATGGTCTGCGGCAGCGGGAGTCCGGCGGCGCCCATCCGGGCACGGGCCAGCGGCTCGTCGGCGGAGGTCACCAGGGCGTGCGGTTGCCCGCGGAGTGCGGCGAGGAAGGCCTCGGCGCCGGGGACGGGGACGACGCCGTAGGTGTCGGCGGTCTCCTCGGCCAGCAGCTGCCGGTTCTCGGCGAGGTTGATCTCCACCGGACGGTCGGGCAGCAGCACGGCCATGGTCAGGTGGCCCTGGCGGCCGTGCACGACGCTCATGACGGCGTCGCCGTCGAGGCCGTGCCGGGCCGCCCAGCGACGCCAGCACCGTTCGACCACCGCGTCCGAGTTGACCAGGGTGCCGTCCATGTCGAGCAGCAGGGCGCGGGTGGTGAGCGTCGTGGCAGGCATGCGGGGCGGCTCCTCGGAAACGGGTGTTTGTCTCACCAGGATACAAAAGTGCCGCCGAAGCGGGCCGGGACGGACGCCCGGGCCGGATCAGCCGCCCAGCAGGTGCGCGTTGACCTCGCGGGCCGGCCCGGCGAGCTCCGGCAGCTCCACGACCTCCACCCCGGCCGCCTCCAGCAGCGCGGTGCCCTGGCAGGCCTGCACGAAGAGGTCCGGCTCGCGCCAGGCGACCACCACCCGCGGCACCCCGGCCGCGATGATCAGCTGGGCGCAGGTGCGCGGCCGCGAGGCGCGCTGCCCGCACGGCTCCAGAGAGCTGTACACGGTGGCCTTGCGCAGCCGCGGGTCGCCGGCCGGCAGTTTGGCGAGCGCGGCCTCCTCGGCGTGGTTCCTCTCGTCCACCTCGCGGCTGTAGCCCTCCGCGAGCACCTCGCCGTCGGCGCCGACGACCACCGCGCCGACCGAGAAGGCCGTCGCGGAGGGCGGGCAGCGGCGCGAGAGCTCCACGGCGCGCGCGAGCCAGTACAGGTCGGTGCCGGGGGCGGCTTCGCTGGTCACGGGGTGGACTCCTTCGGGGCGTAGCGGAGCAGGACGACGTCGCCCACCGTACGTGCCTCCAGCAGCCGCATCCGCCGGGCGGGTCCGCCCGGGTAGTCGGCCGGGCCGAGGAAGCGGGGCGCGCCGCTCTGGCCGACCAGCAGCGGGGCGACGGCGAGCTGGAGTTCGTCGGCGAGGCCCTGGGCGAGGAACTGGGTGTGGATGCTGCCGCCGCCCTCGACCATGAGCCGCCGTACGCCGCGGCCGCCCAGGTCGTCGAGGAGGGCGCCGAGCCCCACCTCGCCGCCGAGCGCGACGACCTCGGCGAGCCCGTCGAGCGCGCCGCGCAGTGCGGGGGCGGCGGCGTCGGTGGTGTAGACGGCCTTGGCGCCGCCGGTGTGCCAGAAGTCGAGCGCGGGCGAGAGGCCGCCGCTCGCGGTCAGGGTGACCTTCAGCGGGTACTCCGGGCGGCCGTCCGCGACGCGTCGAGCCCGCCGCTCGGGCGAGTTGACGAGCAGTCGCGGGTTGTCGCGGCGCAGCGTGGTGCCGCCGACGAGCAGTGCGTCGCAGCCGGCCCGGACCTCGTCCACCCGGTCGAAGTCCGCCGGGTTGGAGAGCAGCAGCCGCTCCGGTGACGCGTCGTCGAGGTGGCCGTCGAGGGAGACGGCGGCGCTCAGCAGGACGTACGGGCGGCGGGACACGGGGTCTCCGATCTGTCGGCTACCGCTCCACCGTACGGTCACCGCCCGTACGACCAGGTGACCGGAGGCCGTGGTGGACGTGCCGGACCTCACCGTGCCGGGCGGCCGCGCCCAGCTGGTCACCGACGACGGCGCCGCCGACCTCCAGGCCGACGGCACCCAGGCCGAGGACCTCACCCACCCGGAGTGGAAGAAGTCCCGCTCCACCTGGTTCACCCCGAACCGACCAGGCGCCGCTGCCGTCGCGGGCCTCAGCCGGTCCGCGGCGGCAGCGGCAGCGGCAGTGCGGGCAGGCCGTCGATGCTGGTGCCGACGTACTCCTTGCCCTCGCAGTAGACGCCGAACTCCTCGTCGGTCTTGCGGTCGAAGTACTGGGCGTGCAGCTCCCGGTCACCGCGGTAGTCCATGAACGGCACGGCGAACCCGCAGGAGTCGCTGACCCGTTCGGCGTGCACCAGCACCACGGCCCGCAGCGCGGAGCCGTCCGCCGCCGGGTCGAAGTGCCCGATCAGCTCGGCGAAGCGCGGGTCGTCGCGGAAGACGGCCTCGCCGCGGCCGTGCACCCGCACCACGGTCGGCGGCCCGTCGAAGGCGCACCACATCAGCGTGATCCGGCCGTTCTCCCGCACGTGGGCCAGGGTCTCGGCGGTGCTGCCGCCGAAGTCCAGGTAGGCCAGGGTGAGTTCGTCCAGGACGGCGAGCGTGCCGGCGCGGCCCTTGGGGGACAGGTTGACGTGCCCGTCGCCGGCCAGCGGAGCGGTGGCGGTGAAGAAGACCGGCTGTCTCTCGATGAAGGCGCGTAGCCGGCCGTCGATGCGTTCGTACGTCTTTCCCATGCTCAGATTGTCGTCGTGCGGCCCCTGCGGTGGCCACGCCGACGCCCCATCATCTTGAATAGTGGGACGATATTTCTCGTCAAGCGAGACGGGTCTACGCTCGGCGGCATCGTGAGGAGCCGAGAGGAGCCGAACATGACGAACCGTCGGGCCGCCTACACCCACGGCCACCAGGAGTCCGTACTGCGCTCGCACGGCAGTCGCACCGCCGCGGACTCCGCCGCCTACCTGCTGCCGGAACTCCGCCCGGGGCAGCGGCTGCTGGACGTCGGCTGCGGGCCGGGCACGATCACCGCGGACCTGGCCGAACGGCTCGGCCCCGACGGCCGGACGGTCGCCGTCGACACCTCCGCCGAGGTGCTCGCGCAGGCCGCCGCGCACGCCGTGGAACGGGGGATCGGCACGGTGGTCTTCGAGGTCGCCGACGTGCACCGGCTGCCGTACGCCGACGGCGCGTTCGACGTGGTGCACGCCCACCAGGTGCTCCAGCACGTCGCCGACCCGGTGGCCGCCCTGCGCGAGATGCGCCGGGTCACCGCACCCGGCGGCCTGGTCGCCGTCCGCGACGCCGACTACGCCGCGATGGCCTGGTACCCGGAGCTCCCGGAGCTGGCCGAGTGGTCCGCGCTGTACCGGCGGATCGCCCGGGCCAACGGCGGCGAGCCCGACGCCGGCCGCCGGTTGGCCGCCTGGGCCCGCGCCGCCGGGTTCACCGACCTCACCGCCGGCTCCGGCAGCTGGACCTTCGCCGACCCGGAGCGGCGGCAGTGGTGGGGCGAGACCTGGGCCGAGCGCACCGAGAGGTCCGCCACCGCCGCCACCGCCCTCGCCGAGGGCCTGGCCGACGCCGGCGACCTGGCCCGGATCGCGGCCGGCTGGCGCCGCTGGGCCGCCGACCCGGACGGCTGGTTCGCCGTCCTGCACGGCGAACTGCTCGCCCGCCGCTGAGCGGCGGTGCGGGGCCGTCTTACCCACCGTTAACCGGGCCCGTACCGGTCGGTAGCAATGGTGGCCTACGGTCGGCGCACGGGTCCGGCCTGTCCCCCACCGGGCCGGGCCCGTTACGGTGGCGGCATGGACGATCACCGGGTGATGCGACAGGACGACAACGGCAACCGCTACCTCGTCGCCACCGGGCTCGGCCGGGCCGAGGCCGAGGCGCTCGCCGCCGAGTTCGAGGCCCGCGGCCACAAGCAGCTGTACTGGGTCGAGGCCGTCGAACCCCGCACCCCGCAGCGAACGGCCACCCCGCAGCCGGAGCGGCCCGAGGTCCGGTACGTGGTCGGCGGCGCCCTGGTGCACCGCGGCCGGGTGCTCGCCGCCCGCCGCAACTCGCCCCCCGAGGTGGCCGGCTACTGGGAGTTCCCCGGCGGCAAGGCCGAACCCGGCGAGACCCAGGAGCAGGCCCTGGAACGCGAACTCGCCGAGGAGCTCGGCATCCGGGCCCGCGCGCTGCGCCCGCTGCCCGGCAGCTGGTCGGTGCGGGCCGGCCTGGAACTGCGGATCTGGGCCGCCGAACTGCTCTCCGGCGAGCCCCGAGCGCTCGCCGACCACTCCGAGCTGCGCTGGCTCGGCCCGGGCGAACTCGACGACGTCGACTGGCTCGCCCACGATCGCGAGGTCCTCCCGCACGTCGCCGCGCTGCTCGCCGAGGACTGAGCCCGCAGCCGGCCCGGCCGGCCGCGGCCCACCCCGAGGCGCCCCCCGGGGCCCGCCGACGGGGGCCGCCGACCGGAGTCGGCCGGTCCGGGGCTGAGCCGCCCCCGGACCGGGTACGGGACCGGCGGGGCCGTCCCGCCACCGATTGCTCCACGCAGCCGAACCGCAGCCGCCGGATCGCGGCCGAATCGGAAAGTCGACCCGCTTGCCGGGATATCAACCCATCGCATGGGGTATGTCACAGTTCGGCAGAATTCATCGGGATCGGCGGGGCGCGGCGGCGCCCCGCCGACCCCTCCCGCACCCGGCCCCGGCCGCGGTGCCCAGCCCACGAGCCGGAGGCGCCGTCGGTGTCGACCACGGGAAACGGCGGGGGAGAGCGGCGGGCCCGTCGCCTCCCCCGGCGCGGATCGCAGCGCACGGCCACCCCCGGCGTGCCCGGCCGCACCGCCGGCGCCGCAGCAGGCAGCGCCGCCGCCCGCGCCCGGCTGCGCCGCGGCGGCCGCGCCCGCCCCGCCGAGCAGACCCGGCCCGGACCGCAGCCCCGCGACATCCCGCCCAACGCCTCGCCCCGGGGCCGCCCGATCCTGCCGTTCCCCGGCACCCCCGCCGCCGGCGCCAAGGTCGCCGAGCCGGCCCGCGGCAGCCTCTTCGACGTCGTCAAGGTGGCCATCGCGATCCTCGACACCTCCGGCCGGGTGGTGCTCTGGAGCCCCGCCGCCGAGGACATGCTCGGCTGGCCCAGCGAGCTCCTGGTCGGCCGCCGGATCGACCAGCTGATCGGCGACCCCGAGCTGATCGGCCAGGCCCGGCTGGCCATCGAGGAGACGCTGCGGATCGGCAGCTGGCACGGCATCACCCGGCTCTCCGACCGGGACGGGGTGAACGTCCCCGTCGAGGTGCGGATCTCACTGCTCGTCGACGGCGACGGCACGCCCTTCCTCCAGGTGGCGCTCGCCGACGCCCGCACCGTCGCCGCCGTCGAACGCGACCTCGCCGTCCGCGACGCGCTCTTCGAGCAGTCCCCGCTCGGCATCGCCGTCCTCGACACCGAGCTGCGCTACACCGCCGTCAACAGCACCCTCGCCGAGATGAACGGTGTCCCGATGGAGGACCACGTCGGCCGCACCACCGGCGAGACCCTCCCCGAACGGGCCGCCGACGAGATCACCGCCATCCAGCGGCAGGTCCTCGCCACCGGCGAGCCGGTCATCGACGTCACCCTCGCCGCACCGGTCACCGCCCGCTCCGGCTTCCGCTCGATCTCCTACAGCCGGATGACCGACCGGGCCGGCCGGGTGCTCGGCATCTCCGGCACCGTCATGGACGTCACCGAGCGCTACCGGGCCGTCTCCAAGGTCGAGCACGCCCGCCGGCGGCTCTCCCTGCTGAACGAGTTCGGCTCCCGGATCGGCGACCTCCTCGACGCCTCCCGGATCGCCCAGGAGCTCGCCGGCGCCGTGGTGCCCCGGCTCGCCGACTACTCCGCCGTCATCCTGCTGCAGGCCGTCGCGCACGGCGACGACCTGCCCCGGCACGGCCACGACCGCCGCACCTCCCTGCTGCAGCTCGGCACCGCCTCCGTCCAGGACGGCCCGGAGGTCGAGGTGATGCTCCGCCGCGGCGCCCGGATCACCTTCACCGAGGAGTCCGCCTTCGGCCGGGTGCTGCGCACCGGCATCCCCGAGCTGCTCAGCGGCAAGGAGGAGTCCGAGGACCTCAGCTACCCCGGCGACCCGAAGGCCCAGGCGGCGCACGAGCTCGGCGTGCACTCCCGGCTGGTCGTCCCGCTGCGCGCCCGCGGCATCGTCATCGGCCTGCTGGTGGTCAGCCGGGCCGGCTACCGGGAGGGCTTCGACCGCGACGACCTGGCCTTCGCCGTCGAACTCGCCGACCGGGCCGGCAGCTCCCTCGACAACGCCCGCCTCTACGCCCGCGAGCGGACCGCCGCCCTCACCCTGCAGCGCACCCTGCTGCCCCAGCAGGTCCCGCAGCCCACCGGCGTCGAGGTCGCCTACCGCTACGTCCCCGGCAGCAGCGGCACCGAGGTCGGCGGCGACTGGTTCGACGTGATCCCGCTGCCCGGCGACCGCACCGCCCTGGTGGTCGGCGACGTCATGGGCCACGGCCTGCGGGCCGCCGCCACCATGGGCCGGCTGCGCACCGCCGTCCGCGTGCTGGCCGCCCTCGACCTGCCGCCGGAGATCCTGCTGCGGCACGTCCACGAGCTGGCCGACGACCTCGCCCAGGGCCCCGACGAGGCGCTCCTCGCCACCTGCGTGTACGCGGTCTTCGACCCCGTCCGGCGGCGGCTGACCGTCACCAAGGCCGGCCACATCCCGCCCGTCCTGGTGGTGCCCAAGGACGGCGACGGCCCCGCCCCGGCCGCCGGCGGCCCGCTGCCCGGCGGCGTCGGCCAGGTCCTCGACCTGCCCTCCGGCGCACCGCTCGGCGTCGGCGGCGTGCCCTTCGAATCGGTCGAGCTGGACGTGGCCGAGGGCACCCTGCTCGCCCTGTGCACCGACGGCCTGGTGGAGTCCCGGGACAAGGACCTCGACGTCGGCCTCGGCCGGCTGATCAGCGTGCTGGAACAGCCCTACGCCTCCATCGAGCAGGCCTGCGAGGCCGTGCTCGACACCATGGAACAGGGTCGTGAGCCCGACGACGTGGCCCTGCTGCTCGCCCGGCTCAGCCACGGCGAGGCCGGCACCCCGACGGCCGGCTGGACGCTGCCCGCCGAGCCGACCGCCGTCTCCCGGGCCCGCCGCCTCGTCCGAGGCACCCTCGCCGAATGGGGCGCCGGGCACCTCACCGACACCGCCGAACTGCTGGTCAGCGAGCTGGTCACCAACTCCGTCCGGTACGCCAGCGCACCGATCGGCGTCCGCCTCACCCTCGGCGAGATGCTGCTGGTGGAGATCAGCGACCCGCTGCCCGACCCGCCCCGCGAGCGGCACGCCGCCGAGGCCGACGAGGGCGGCCGCGGCCTGGAGCTCGTCCGCCGTCTCGCGCTGCGCTGGGGCGCCCGGGCCGAGGGCATGGGCAAGGTCGTCTGGTTCGAGCTCTCCCCGGACGACCCCGAGGGCGACTACTCGGAGGAGTAGGACGGTCGCCCGCGGTGGCCGTGCGCGGCGCAGGCGCGCCGGTGCGGACGGTGGCGACGGCGTCCGGCAGACGGACCCATAAAGTCTGACTTTTCCGACTTCGGCGCGCGCTCCGCGCGATTCCCCGGGCTCCCGGGCGACACCTCCGCAGCCGCCGCGCGACCTGCGGGGGAACACCGCGGGACGGGTGTTCCGGCGGGCTGGCGCTGATGTTGTGTCATGTGATGAAATGCCCGAATCCGTAGGCGTTTTCGAGACACACGGCGGATCGATCCTGCCAGATCCGTGCACGACGCAGCCATGTCCGACCCGGCTCTTGACCGAACCGCCCGATCCGTGCAGGCCAGGCCGGTTCGAACAGCGACGGCCGGGTAAGGGGCACCGCGCGGGCCTCCCCCGATTCGATGTTGTGATGCTCGGGGGCGTGTGCGCTCGCACCCGGATGATGAATACTCGGTCTTCTCGACATCCGGATGGGCACTGGTTGGAGGGGTCGGTCCGTTGAACAGCATTCCGGCGCCGCAGGCGCCGAGCAGCAGCGGTCATGCCGCCGTGCCCGGACAGCCCGGCGCACCCGACGACGAGGGCGTCGCCCCGCGCGGCGACGCCGGCGGTCGCGGCCCCGGCGAACCCGGATCGATCTACGGCTACCTGCGGGTCGCCACCTTCGCGATCGGCCCCGACGGCCGGATCAGCCACTGGAGCGGCCGCGCCGCCGAATTCTTCGGCGTACCCGTCGGCGACGCCCTCGGCGCCGACCCGATCACCACCCTCGTCCCCCGCGAGCACTGGCAGCGCGGCCGCGCCCGCCTCGAACGCGTCCTCGCCGGCGAGGAGTGGACGGGCACCACCCCCTACCGCGACACCGCGGGCGGCGAAGGCCTCGCCGAGCTCTACCTGATGCCCGTCGACAGCGGCCCCGCCGCCGGCGCCACCTGCCTCGCCGTCGACGTCGGCCGGCTGCGCGCCGTCGAGGACGGCCTCGCCGCCTCCGAGGCGGTCTTCGGCCAGACCCCGACCGGCTTCTTCCTCTTCGGCCCCGACCTGCGCCTGCGACGGGTCAACCCGGCCTTCGCCGCCTGCGTCGGCCGCGACCCCGAGGACCTCCCCGGCCTCGCCCCCGCCGAGCTCTTCGCCCCCGGCGAGGCCGAGCGGCTGCAGGTCGCCCTGCGCAAGGTGCTGGCCGGCGGCGAGCCGATCCTCGACCTGCGCTTCGCCGGCGGCGTCCCCGCCGCCGGCACCCGCGACGGCCGCCGCCGCTGGTCCGCCGCCCTGTTCCGGCTGAACGGCCCCGGCGGCGCCCCGCTCGGCGTGGCCGGCCAGGTGCAGGACGTCACCAGCCGGCACGTCGCCGAACGCGAGGCCGCCGGCGTCCGCCGCAGCCTCGCCCTGCTCAACGAGGCCAGCACCCACATCGGGTCCACCCTCGACCTGGAGACCACCGCCAAGGAACTCCTGGACGTGATCGTCCCGCAGTTCTGCGACCTCGCCACCGTCGACCTCTACACCGCGCTCCTCTCCGGCGACTCCGGCCCGCTCTCCGGCGGCCCCGGCCTGCTCGACGGCTCCGGCGAACTGCGCCGCGTCGCCGTCTCCAGCGTCGTCGGCGGCGCCTCCTCGGTGCTCGGCGAGGGCCTGGGCGCCGTCCCGGTCGCCGAGGCCGGCGGCACCCTCTGCTACCCGCCGCGCTCCCCGCACGCCCGCGCCCTGCGCACCGGCCGCAGCGTCGTCCCGCAGCCCGGCCCCGACCCGCTGCTGCGCTCCACCCTGGTCGTCCCGCTGGTCGCCCGCGACCAGGTGCTCGGCCTCGTCCAGCTCTCCCGGGCGATCGGCTCCGAGCCCTTCGACGCGCGGGACGTCGCCATCGCCGAGGAACTCGTCGCCCGCGCCGCCGTCTGCGTCGACAACGCCCGGCTCTACCGGCGCGAGCACGAGCGCGCGCTGATCCTCCAGCGCAGCCTGCTGCCCCCGGGCAACCCGGCGGCCACCGGCCTGGAGATCGCCCGCCGCTACCTGCCCAGCAACAACAACACCGAGGTCGGCGGCGACTGGTTCGACGTGATCCCGCTGCCCGGCAGCCGCACCGCCCTGGTCATCGGCGACGTCATGGGCCGCGGCCTGCGGGCCGCCGTCGCCATGGGCCAGCTGCGCACCGCGGTGCGCACCCTCGCCATGCTCGACCTCGACCCGGCGGAGGTGCTCGGCGCCCTCGACGAGATCGCCCGCGGCCTCGGCGACGGCGACCCCGGCGGCACCTCCGGCGAGGGCAGCGTCGAGGTCTACCTCGCGACCTGCGTCTACGCCGTGTACGACGCCGTCACCCAGCGCTGCACCTTCGCCAGCGCCGGCCACCTGCCGCCCGCGCTGCTCAGCCCCGGCGAACCGGCCCGGATGCTCGACGTGCCGCCCGGCCTGCCGCTCGGCGTCGGCGGCGAGCCCTTCGAGGAGGTCACCATCACGCTGCCCGACGGCGCGGTGCTCGGCCTCTACACCGACGGCCTGGTGGAGTCCCGCAAGCACCAGCTGGACGAGGGCCTGCGGGCCTTCCGGGCCGCGCTCACCCACGGCTCCAAGCACCTGGAGCAGCTCTGCGACGAGGTGCTCGACGAGCTGATCCCGCACCACGGCGAGGACGACATCGCCCTGCTGATGGCCAAGGTCCAGGCCCTGCCGGAGGGCTCGGTCGGCGACTGGAGGCTGCCCGCCGAGCCGACCTCGGTCGGCCGGGCCCGCGAGCGGTCCTGCGACTGGCTGATCAACCGCGGCCTCGACGAGCTGGTCGACACCACCGAGCTGCTGGTCAGCGAGCTGGTCACCAACGCGCTGCGGCACGGCCGCGGCGAGATCCGGCTGCGGCTGATGCGGGACCGCACGGTGCTCTGCGAGGTCTGGGACGACGGCTACGCGCAGCCCCGGCAGCGCCGGGCCCAGGAGACCGACGAGGGCGGGCGCGGCCTGCAACTGGTCAGCCTGCTCGCCGAACGCTGGGGCAGCCGCCGCACCCCCAACGGCAAGATCGTTTGGTTCGAACTGGCGCTCTGATCCCGAGGGTCTACGCCGCCCGGGTGGATCTGTCCGCCCGGGCGCCGTGTCGCCCCGGGCGGGCGCGGCCGATGGCCTTTCGTTGGGGCATTCCCGGATTCCTCGGGCCGGCCACACCCCGACGGAGGAGCGCATGCGCGCCAGCCGAGCCGCCGACCGGGCCGCCGCCGCGGCCGCCGCCCTCTGTCTGGCCGCCGGCCTCGCCGGTTGCACGGGCGGCTCCCAGGACGGCCCCGCCGCCTCCGACGTCACCGCCGCGGACCGCGCGCACACCCGCGACGGCGGCACCGTGCGCTGGGCGGTCGACGCCGTCCCGGCCACCCTGAACGTCTACCAGCCCGCGGCGGACGCCGACTCCGAGCTGATCGCCCGCGCCCTGCTGCCCGGCCTGTTCCGGCTGGACGACCGCGGCCGCGCCACCCCCGACCCGGACTACCTGGCCGGCGCCGAGTCCACCCCGGCCGGCCGCAGCCCGCAGACCGTCACCTACCGGCTCAACCCCGCCGCGGTGTGGAGCGACGGCTCGCCGCTGTCGGCCGCAGACTTCACCGCCCAGTGGAAGGCACTGTCCGGCGCCGACCCGGCCTTCCGCAGCGACCGCCCGGCCGGCTACGACGCGATCGCCTCCGTCGAGCAGGGCAGCGGTCCGCACGAGGTGAAGGTGGTCTTCAAGCAGCCGTACGCGGACTGGCGCTCGCTCTTCTCCCCGCTGTACCCGGCGGCCCGGACGTCCACCGCGGACGCCTTCAACCAGCCGCTCGACGGCGGCTTCCGGACCTCGGCCGGGCCGTTCGTGCTGACCGGCTGGGACAAGGGCGCCGGCCGCGCCGTGCTGACCCGCAACCCCCGCTGGTGGGGCGACCCGGCGAAGGCCCAGGAGATCGACTTCCTGGCAGTCCCGGCCGCCGGCCGCCTGGACGCGCTGGCCAAGGACGAGCTCGACGTCGCCGCCGTCACCGCCTCCGTCGACCGGGCCGTCCCGGAGGGCACCACGGCCGCCGCGCCGCCGGACGCCGCCGCCATGGTCGAGGCGTCCGCGCACGCCCTGCACCGGGCCGAGACGCTGCCCGGCCTCACCCTGCACCGGGCGCCCGCCGCGGCCTTCACCCAGCTCACCCTGAACACCGCCCGCGGTCCGCTGGCCGACACCACCGTCCGGCAGGCCGTCGCCCGCGCCGTCGACCGGCAGAAGACCGCCACCGCCGCGCTCGGGCCGCTCGGCCTCGGCGCCGTCCCGCTCGGCAACCACCTGCTGGTGGCCGGGCAGGACGGCTACCGCGACAACAGCGGGGCGCTCGGCACGGCCGCCGCCGGCACCCTGCTCGACCGGGCGGGCTGGGCCTCCTCGGACGGCACCCGCAGCAAGGACGGCAAGAAGCTCGCGCTGACCCTGCTCATCCCGGACGGCTCCACCACCGCCCGCCGCACCGCCGACGCGCTGACCGCCGACCTCGCCGCGGCCGGGATCGCGGTCGCCGCCGAGCCCGTCCCCGTGGACACCTTCGTCACCGACCACCTCGCCAAGGGCGACTTCGACCTCGCGCTGTTCTCCTGGCCGGCCAGCGCCTACCCCTCCGACACCCGGCCGCTGTACGCCAAGCCGCAGCCCGGCCCGGACGGCCTGCCGGTGGTCGGCCGCAACTACGGCCGCGGCGGCACCGCGGAGATCGACCGGCTGCTGGACCGCGCCGCCGGCGAACTCGACCCGGCCGCCCGGCAGGGCCTGCTCCAGCAGGCCGACGCCCGGCTGTGGCAGCTCGCCGACGTCGTCCCGCTCTACCGCCGCCCCGACCTGGTGGCCGTCCGCAACGGGGTGGCCGGCGCCGGCGCGTACGGCTTCACCACCCCGCGGTACCAGGACGTCGGCTTCCGGCAGGACTGACCGGAGCGGGGGCACCGGACGGGTACGGCCGGTCCCGCGGCGCGATGTGATCTTGCACCCGGTGCCACCGGCCGTTTCGGCCCTTGACACGAATCCCCGTACCATAGGAGGAGCCGTGGCATGGTGTGCCCGGCGGGTGGACCGGTAGTAGCAGGCGGGAACGGGCGGCCGCGATCGACAGGGATCGCAAGTCGGCGTCACGCAGCCGGGCGCCGAAACCCACGAACCGGGAGATTCCGCTCCGCATGCCCACGCGCAACGACATCCGTAACGTCGCCATCGTCGCCCACGTCGACCACGGCAAGACCACGCTGGTCGACGCCATGCTGAAGCAGGCCGGCGCCTTCGCCGCCCACCAGCAGCTCGACGACCGCATGATGGACTCCAACGACCTGGAGCGCGAGAAGGGCATCACCATTCTCGCGAAGAACACCGCGGTCAAGTACCACCCCAAGGACGGTGGCGCGCCGATCACCATCAACATCATCGACACCCCGGGCCACGCCGACTTCGGCGGCGAGGTCGAGCGCGGTCTGTCGATGGTGGACGCGGTCGTCCTGCTGGTCGACGCCTCCGAGGGCCCGCTGCCGCAGACCCGCTTCGTGCTCCGCAAGGCGCTCACCGCGCGGCTGCCCGTCATCCTCTGCATCAACAAGACCGACCGTCCGGACGCCCGGATCGACGAGGTCATCAACGAGACCTACGACCTGTTCCTGGACCTGGACGCGGACGAGGACCAGATCGAGTTCCCGATCGTCTACGCCTGCGCCCGTGACGGCGTCGCCTCGCTGACCAAGCCGGAGAACGGCACCGTCCCGGCCGACTCCACCAGCCTGGAGCCGTTCTTCTCCACCATCCTGGAGCACGTCCCGGCGCCGACCTACGACGACGCCGCCCCGCTGCAGGCGCACGTCACCAACCTGGACGCCGACAACTTCCTCGGCCGCATCGCGCTGCTCCGCGTCGAGCAGGGCGAGCTGCGCAAGGGCCAGACGGTGGCCTGGATCAAGCGCGACGGCTCGATCCAGAACGTCCGCATCTCCGAGCTGCTGATGACCGAGGCGCTCACCCGCAAGCCGGCCGAGGTGGCGGGCCCGGGCGACATCTGCGCCGTCGCCGGCATCTCCGACATCATGATCGGCGAGACCCTGGCCGACACCGAGAACCCGATCGCCCTGCCGCTGATCACGGTGGACGAGCCGGCCATCTCGATGACCATCGGCACCAACACCTCGCCGCTGGTCGGCAAGGGCGGCTCCGGCAAGGGCGCGGACGCCAAGTCCGGTGCCAAGGTCGACCGCAAGGTCACCGCCCGCCAGGTGAAGGACCGCCTGGACCGCGAGCTCATCGGCAACGTGTCGCTGCGCGTGCTGGACACCGAGCGCCCGGACGCCTGGGAGGTGCAGGGCCGCGGTGAGCTGGCGCTGGCCATCCTGATCGAGACCATGCGCCGCGAGGGCTTCGAGCTGACCGTCGGCAAGCCGCAGGTGGTCACCCGCGAGGTCAACGGCAAGACCCACGAGCCGGTCGAGCGCCTCACCGTCGACGTGCCCGAGGAGCACATGGGTGCCGTCACCCAGCTCATGGGCATCCGCAAGGGCCGGATGGACAACATGTCCAACCACGGCTCGGGCTGGGTCCGCATGGAGTTCGTGGTCCCGTCCCGCGGCCTGATCGGCTTCCGGACGGAGTTCCTCACCAACACCCGCGGCACCGGCATCGCGCACTCGATCCACGAGGGCTACGAGCCGTGGTTCGGCGCCCTGACGACCCGCAACAACGGCTCCCTGGTCGCCGACCGGGCCGGTGTGGTCACCGCCTTCGCGATGACCAACCTGCAGGAGCGCGGCGTGCTGTTCACCGACCCCGGCACCGAGGTGTACGAGGGCATGATCGTCGGCGAGAACTCGCGCTCCGACGACATGGACGTGAACATCACCAAGGAGAAGAAGCTCACCAACATGCGGTCCTCGACCGCCGACGTGACCGAGTCGATCGTCCCGCCGCGCAAGCTCTCGCTGGAGCAGTCGCTGGAGTTCTGCCGCGAGGACGAGTGCATCGAGGTGACCCCGGAGACCGTGCGCATCCGCAAGGTCGTCCTGGACCAGAAGGAGCGCGGCCGCACCGCCTCGCGCGCCAAGAAGGGCTGACGCCCGCAGTACGCCTCGGCACGGCGTCGGACGGCCGGCTCCCACCCCCCTCCGCGGGGGCGGGAGCCGGCCGTTTCGTCTGCCCGGGGCCGGTCGGGGTGTCCGGTATCCGGAGCACCGCCGATGTCCGGTAATCGTGCGTGACCGACCGTCATGCGCGACGACTGTCCGTTTGGTGCCGGTTGGGTATGCCCTCAATGTCCAATTTGTGAAACCAATTCGTCGCGCATGTGACCAAATTGAGATCCGTAATGGTCAGTTCCGCATCTCACGGTGTCCGATAGTGGGACAGTCGAGCTCGGGTCACGGGTCACGCGCAGGGGTGCGCGCCGAACCTCGGGCGAGGAGGCACCTCATGGCCGGGGCGAAGACTCCGGCCATCCCCCCTGCGGTGCCTCCGCGTTGAAACCACCTCAGGAGGCATCTCCCCATGCGCGGAGCAACCCCGGCCAAGTGGATCGTGGCCGCCACCGCTGTCGCCCTCGCCGCGACCGCCTGCAGCACGTCCGGCACGAGCGGCGACAAGGCCACCGCCAAGGACGGCGGCTCGATCGCCGTCCAGCTCGGCGAGCCGCAGCACGGCCTGGTCCCGACCAACACCGCCGAGTCCGAGGGCGCCGAGGTGCTGAACGCCCTCTTCGCCGGCCTGGTCGACTACGACGTCAAGACCAGCGAGCCCAAGCTCCGCGTCGCCGAGTCCATCGAGTCCGCCGACAGCAAGGTCTGGACGATCAAGCTGAAGGACGGCTACACCTTCCACAACGGCGAGAAGGTCACCGCCCAGTCCTTCGTCGACGCCTGGAACTACGGCGCCAACCAGGACAACGCGCAGGAGGGCCTGCCCTTCTTCGCCAAGATCGAGGGCTCCGAGGAGCTCGCCCCGGGCAAGGACAAGAAGCCCACCGCCAAGGAGCTCAAGGGCCTGAAGGTCGTCGACGACAAGACCTTCACCGTCACCCTGAACGCGCCGTTCTCCCAGTTCAAGACCATGCTGGGCTACACCGCGTTCTACCCGCTGCCCAAGGCGTTCTTCACCGACCCCAAGGCCTTCGGCGAGAAGCCGGTCGGCAACGGCCCGTTCCAGATGGACGGTTCCTGGGAGCACAACAAGCAGATCAAGGTGAAGCGCTACGACGCCTTCCCGGCCGCGGACGGCAAGGCCAAGCTCCAGGGCGTCACCTTCAAGATCTACGACAGCCTGGACACCGCGTACAACGACCTGCGCACCGACGCGATCCAGATCACCGACAAGCTGCCCACCTCGGCGATGTCCACGGTGAAGTCGGAGTTCGGCGACCGCTACATCTACAAGCCGGAGTCCGGCGTCGGCTACATCGGCTTCCCGATCGCCACCAACCCGGCCACCTACGGCAAGCCGGAGATCCGCAAGGCGATCTCGATGGCCATCGACCGCGAGGCCATCAGCAAGACCATCTTCAACGGCAGCCGCGTCCCCGCCGACGACTTCATCAGCCCGCTGGTGGCCGGCTACCGCAAGGGCGCCCTGGGCGAGGCCGGCACCTACAACCCGGCCAAGGCCAAGGAGCTCTTCACCCAGGCCGGCGGTGTCCCGAACAACACCATCGAGCTGGGCTACAACGCCGACGGCGGCCACAAGGAGTGGATCGAGGCCGTCGCCAACCAGCTGAAGAAGAACCTCGGCGTCGAGGTCACCGCCAAGCCGTTCGAGAAGTTCGGCAAGCTGCTCGACTCGCTCGGCGAGAAGCAGTACTCCGGCGCCTTCCGCATGGGCTGGTCGATGGACTACCCGTCCGCCGAGAACTACCTGCGCCCGATCTTCTCCAAGGTCGCCATCGACCAGGGCTCGAACTACGGCGGTTACGTCAACGACAAGTTCGAGAGCCTGCTCACCCAGGCCGACCAGGCGAAGACCCAGGAGGAGGGCCTGAAGCTGTACCAGCAGGCCGACGACGTCCTCGTCCAGGACCTGCCGTACATCCCCGTGTACACCAACATGTCCTCCGCCGCGTACACCAAGTCCGTGAAGAACGTCGACACCGACGCCTTCGGCCGCATGGACCTGGCCAACGTCGAGCTCGCCGGCTGACCCGGTAGCAGACGACCGGGGGCGGGCGGCCGGGTCCTCGGACCCGGCCGGCCGCCTCCTTCCTTGCCCGAAAGTGTGGAGGTCTGATGGGCCGCTATGTCATCCGCCGACTGATACAGGCGATCCCTGTACTGCTCGGTGCGACGCTTCTGATCTACTACCTGGTGAACGCACTGCCCGGCGACCCGGTGCAGGCGCTCTCCGGCGAGAAGCGCCCCGACCCGCTGGTCGCCGCGCTGATCCGCGAGAAGTACCACCTCAACGACCCGTTCCTGGTGCAGTACTGGCACTACATCAGCGGGGTCTTCACCGGCAACCTCGGTGAGGACATGCGAGGTCGCGCGGTCATCGACATGATCAGCGAAGCGCTCCCGTACACCGTCAACCTGGCCCTGGTCGCCTTCGCGATCGAGGCCGTGATCGGTGTGTCCGCGGGTGTGCTGGCGGCCCTGCGCCGGGGCAAGTTCCTCGACCAGCTGGTGCTGATCTCCACCCTCCTGGTCATCTCCGTCCCGGTGTTCGTGCTCGGCTCCGCGCTGCAGCTGCTGCTCGGCGTCAAGCTCCGCAACGACTACGGCATCGACTTCTTCCCGGTCTCCTTCCGGGAGGAGGACGGCCTGCGCGCCTACCTGCTGCCGGCCCTGGTGCTCGCCTCCACCTCGCTGGCGTACGTCGCCCGGCTGACCCGCACCAGCCTGATGGAGACCATGCGCGCCGACTACGTGCGCACCGCCGTCGCCAAGGGCCTCAGCCGCCGCCGGGTCATCGGCCGGCACGCGCTGCGCAACGCCCTGATCCCGATTGTCACCTTCCTCGGCGCCGACCTCGGCGCGCTCATGGGCGGTGCGGTCATCACCGAGAAGCTCTTCAACATCCACGGTGTGGGCGGCCTGCTCGCGCAGTCCATCTACAACAAGCAGGGCGTGGTCATCGTCGGTGTGGTGACCCTGCTGGTGCTGGTCTACCTGGTCGCCAACCTGCTCGTGGACCTGCTGTACGCCGTGCTCGACCCGAGGATCCGCTATGAGTGACACGATCGTCGTCGACCCCGAGGCCCCGAGCGGCAGCGCCGCCGCGGCCGGCGGGCAGGAGCCGAAGCAGAAGCCGGAGCGCGTCGCCAGCCTGTGGAGCGACGCCCTGCGCGACCTGCGCCGCAACCCGGTCTTCGTGATCGGCGCGACCCTGGTGCTCCTGCTGCTCGTCGTCTCGGCCGTCCCGCAGCTGTTCACCAGCGGCAGCCCGTTCGCCAACGACGCCTGCGACCTCGCGGACTCGCTGAAGCGCCCCAGCGCCGAGCACTGGTTCGGCTTCGACGTGCAGGGCTGCGACGTCTACACCCGCACGGTGTGGTCGGCCCGCAACTCCATCGTGGTCGGCGTGCTGACCACCACCCTGGTGACCGTCGTCGGCTGCCTGCTCGGCCTGCTGGCCGGCTGGGTCGGCGGTGTGCTCGACAGCGTGCTGTCCCGCTTCACCGAGATCTTCTTCGCCGTCCCGTCGCTGCTCGGCGGCATGCTGATCATGTCGTTCTGGGGCTCCGGCAACGTGCTGTCGGTGTCGATGGTGCTGGCCGCCCTCGGCTGGCCGCAGATCTTCCGGATCATGCGCGCCTCGGTGATCGCCAACAAGCACAACGACTACGTGGTGGCCGCCAAGGCGCTCGGCGCGGGCAACCTGCGGATCACCTTCCGGCACATCATGCCGAACGCCGTCGCCCCGGTCATCGTGGTCTCCGCGATCAGCCTGGGCGTGTACATCGGCGCCGAGGCCGCGCTCTCCTACCTCGGCATCGGTGTGCAGCCGCCGCAGATCTCCTGGGGCCTGATGATCAGCGACGCCTCGAACCGCTTCCTGGAGGCGCCGCACGTGCTGCTCTTCCCGGCCGCGGCGCTGAGCGTCACGGTGCTGGCCTTCATCATGGTCGGCGACGCGGTCCGCGACGCCCTCGACCCGAAGCTGCGCTGAGAGAAGGGGTGACGATCGGATGACCACCGCCATCGAGACCAAGAAGACCGACCGGCTCGCCGTGGGCACGCCGTTGCTGGAGGTCCGCGACCTCCACGTGGAGTTCCGCACCCGCGACGGCGTCGCCAAGGCCGTCAACGGCGTGAACTACTCCGTCGCCGCCGGTGAGACCCTCGCCGTCCTCGGCGAGTCGGGCTCCGGCAAGTCGGTGACCGCCCAGACGATCATGGGCATCCTCGACATGCCGCCGGGCCGGATCACCCAGGGCCAGATCCTCTACCGCGGCGAGGACATGCTCGCCATGAAGGAGGAGCAGCGCCGGAGGATCCGCGGCCGCAAGATCGCCATGATCTTCCAGGACGCGCTCTCCTCGCTGAACCCGGTGCTCTCCGTCGGCTACCAGCTCGGCGAGATGTTCCGGGTGCACGAGGGCGCCTCCAAGAAGGAGGCCAAGGCCAAGGCCGTCGAGCTGATGGACCGCGTCCGGATCCCGGCCGCCGCCCAGCGGGTCAACGACTACCCGCACCAGTTCTCCGGCGGCATGCGCCAGCGCATCATGATCGCCATGGCGCTGGCCCTGCAGCCCGACCTGATCATCGCGGACGAGCCGACCACCGCGCTGGACGTGACCGTGCAGGCGCAGGTCATGGACCTGCTGGCGGAGCTCCAGGCCGAGTACAACATGGGTCTGATCCTGATCACCCACGACCTCGGCGTGGTCGCCGACGTGGCCGACAAGATCGCCGTGATGTACGCCGGCCGGATCGTCGAGACCGCCCCCGTCCACGAGCTGTACGCGAACCCCGCCCACCCCTACACCAAGGGCCTGCTCCGGTCGATCCCGCGACTGGACCAGAAGGGCGAGGACCTGTACGCCATCAAGGGCCTGCCGCCCAACCTCTTCAAGGTGCCGTCCGGCTGCGCGTTCAACCCGCGCTGCGACGCGGCCACCGACCTGTGCCGCACCGAGATCCCGGTGCTGCACCAGGTGCTCGACAAGGACGGTGCGGAGCTCGCCGGCCGCCGCAGCGCCTGCCACCTCTGGAAGGAGACCCTCCATGGCTGAGCCCATCCTGGAGGTCAAGGACCTGGTCAAGCACTACCCGCTGCACCAGGGCATCCTCTTCAAGAAGCAGGTCGGTGCGGTCAAGGCCGTCGACGGCATCTCCTTCGAGCTGCACAAGGGCGAGACCCTCGGCATCGTCGGCGAGTCCGGCTGCGGCAAGTCGACGCTCGCCAAGGTGCTGATGAACCTGGAGCGGGCCACCTCCGGCCAGGTGCTCTTCAAGGGCGAGGACATCTCCCGGCTGTCCGGCGCGGCCCTCAAGGCCGTCCGCCGCAACATCCAGATGGTGTTCCAGGACCCGTACACCTCGCTGAACCCGCGGATGACGGTCGGCGACATCATCGGGGAGCCCTTCGAGATCCACCCGGAGGTGGCGCCCAAGGGCGACCGGCGCAAGGCGGTGCAGGACCTGCTGGACGTGGTCGGTCTGAACCCGGAGTACATCAACCGGTACCCGCACCAGTTCTCCGGCGGCCAGCGCCAGCGCATCGGCATCGCCCGCGGCCTCGCGCTCAAGCCCGAGGTGATCATCTGCGACGAGCCGGTCTCCGCCCTCGACGTCTCCGTCCAGGCCCAGGTGATCAACCTGCTGGAGCAGCTCCAGAAGGACTTCGAGCTCTCCTACATGTTCATCGCCCACGACCTCTCGATCGTGCGGCACATCTCCGACCGGGTCGGCGTGATGTACCTCGGCACGATGGTCGAGATCGGCTCCGACGAGGAGATCTACGAGCACGCCACCCACCCGTACACCCAGGCGCTGCTCTCCGCCGTCCCCGTGCCGGACCCGGCCGGCCGTGAGGGCCGCGAGCGGATCATCCTCTCCGGCGACATCCCCTCGCCGGCGAACCCGCCGTCCGGCTGCCGCTTCCGCACCCGCTGCTGGAAGGCCGAGGAGCGCTGCAGCACCGAGCTGCCGCTGCTGGCCGTCCCGGAGATCGGCGAGGGCCCGGCCAAGCACGCCTCGGCCTGCCACTTCGCCGCGGTGCGCGAGCCCGTCGCGGCCCTCTCCTGACCGGCCTGACGACCCTCCGCGGGCCCGTGGTGCGAGCGCACCACGGGCCCGCGGGGTTTTGGGCACCCATCCGGCCGTATCCAGCTCGCGCCGCCGATGACCCGATCCTTCGATGGGGTGTGATGCGTCATACACCCAGAGGAGGAGCCTCATGCCTGCGACCAGAGTGCGCTGGGCCGTGGTCGTCGCGACGAGCGTGGTCCTGGTGGCCACCGGCTGCGGCAGCAGCGGGGGCGGAGGCGGAGGCAGCGGCGCCAGCGGAGGCACCGGCGGCATCGTGACCGCCTGGTGGGGAGACCCGCAGAACCCGCTCGAGCCCGCCAACACCAACGAGGTCAACGGCGGCGCCGTCATCGACATGATCTTCACCGGCCTGGTCCAGTACGACCCGAAGACCAGTGAACCGAGCAACGCCAACGCCGAGTCGATCACCTCGGACGACCAGCAGAACTGGACGGTCAAGCTCAAGCCGGGATGGAAGTTCAGCGACGGCACCACGGTGACCGCCAAGTCCTACGTGGACGCCTGGAACTACGGCGCCCTCTCCACCAACAAGCAGCTGAACAGCAGCTTCTTCCAGTACATCCAGGGCTACGACCAGGTCGCGCCGGCCTCCGGCAACCCGACCGCGCAGACCCTCTCCGGCCTGAAGGTCGTCGACGACAACACCTTCACCGTGGCGCTCACCCAGAAGTTCTCCACCTGGCCCGCGACCCTCGGCTACTCGGCCTTCGTCCCGCTCCCGGCGAGCTTCTTCTCCGACCACGCGGCCTACCTCAACAAGCCGATCGGCAACGGCCCGTACGAGATCTCCTCGTGGACCAAGAGCGCCAAGATGGAGCTGCGGCCGTTCTCCGGGTACACCGGCGCGGACAAGCCCAAGAACGGCGGCATCGACCTCAAGGTCTACACCGACACCAACGCCGCCTACGCCGACCTCCAGGCCGGCAACCTCGACGTCGACAACGGCCTGCCGAACAGCGCGCTGAAGACCGTCGAGACCGACCTCAACGGCCGCTTCCTCAACACCCCGGCCGGCATCATCCAGACGATCTCCTTCCCGCTGTACCAGGCGAACTGGAACACCCCCAACGCGCAGAAGGTCCGCCTCGGCCTCGCCATGGCGATCGACCGGAACACCATCACCAAGGTCGTGTTCAACAACACCCGCACCCCCGCCAGTGACTGGACCTCCCCGGTGCTCGGCGCCGCCGGCGGCTTCAAGGAGGGCATCTGCGGCCAGGCCTGCACCTACAACCCGACCATGGCCAAGCAGCTCGTCCAGGAGGGCGGCGGCATCCCCGGCGGCCAGCTCACCATCTCCTACAACGCCGACGGCCCGCACAAGGAGTGGGTCGACGCCGTCTGCAACAGCATCAACAACGCCCTCGGCAACACCAGCGCGTGCGTCGGCAACCCGATCGGCACCTTCGCGGACTTCCGCAACCAGGTCACCACCAAGAAGATGACCGGCCCGTTCCGCACCGGCTGGCAGATGGACTACCCGCTGATCCAGAACTTCCTGCAGCCCGTGTACACCACCGGCGCCTCCTCGAACGACTCCGGCTACAGCAACCCGCAGTTCGACTCCCTGGTCAACCAGGCCAACGCCAACTCGGACAAGTCCGCGGCGATCAGCCAGTTCCAGGACGGCGAGAAGCTGCTCGCCACCGACCTGCCCGCGATCCCGCTCTGGTACCAGAACGGCACCGTCGGCTGGTCCTCCCGCGTCACCAACGTCCTGCTCAACCCGTTCAGCGTCCCGGTCTACGACCAGATCACCGTCAAGTAGTCGGCAGCGGCTGCCGGGGCCGCACGGCCCCGGCAGCCGCCCTTCCGGCGGCCCCCTGGAGGTTCGCATGGGACGCTACGTCATCCGACGCCTGCTCCAGATGATCCCGGTGTTCCTCGGGAGCACCTTCCTCATCTTCGTGATGGTCCACGCGCTCGGCGACCCCGTGAACGCCCTCTTCGGCGATCGGGCCCCCGACCCGGTCGTCGCCGAGCAGATCCGCAAGCAGTACAACCTGGACGAGCCGCTGTGGCTCCAGTACCTGATCTACATGGGGAACCTGTTCCGCTGGGACTTCGGCACCACCTTCAACGGGCAGTCGGTCACCTCGCTGCTCGCCACCGCCTACCCGGCGACGATCAAGCTGACCGCGGTGGCCTTCACCATCGAGGTGATCTTCGGCATCGGCTTCGGCCTCATCAGCGGCCTGCGCCGCGGCGGCTGGTCGGACAACACGGTGCTGATCTTCACCCTGGTCGTCATCTCCATCCCCACCTTCGTCACCGGCTACGTGCTCCAGTACCTGGTCGGCGTGCAGTGGGGCATCCTGCCCGCCACCGCAGGCGAGGACCTCACCTTCGAGTCGCTGCTGCTACCGGGCATCGTGCTCGCCTCCGTGTCGCTCGCCTACGTCGCCCGCCTCACCCGCACCACCGTCGCCGAGAACTCCCGGGCCGACTTCGTGCGCACCGCGACGGCCAAGGGCCTACCGCGCCGCCGGGTGACGATCAACCACCTGCTGCGCAACTCGCTGATCCCGGTCGTCACCTTCCTCGGTGCCGACCTCGGCGCGCTCATGGGCGGCGCGCTGGTCACCGAGCGGATCTTCAACATCCACGGCGTGGGCTTCTACCTCTACCAGGGCATCGTCCGCCAGAACACGGCCACGGTCGTCGGCTTCGTGACCGTCCTGATCATCATCTACCTGGCGGCCAACCTGCTCGTCGACCTGCTCTACGCGGTCCTGGACCCGAGGATCCGTTATGCCTGACCAGGAGAAGTACAACAAAGCGGACCCGCTCGCGGACGCCGGCACCGAGGAAGAAGAGATCCAGAGTGCCATCGAGAGCCGGACCTTCGACCTCGGCACCATGGAAGCGCAGACTTTAATCAAGAACGAACGCCTCGACGACGAGCCCGAGATCGCCGCTGCCGACGACCGCGTCAAGCCGCGCAGCCTCTGGCAGGACGCCTGGCGGGACCTGCGCCGCAACCCGATCTTCATCATCTCCGGACTGCTCATCGTCTTCCTGGTGATCATGGCGATCTGGCCCGGGCTGTTCACCTCCACCGACCCGCTGAAGTGCGACCTCTCGAAGGCCCAGCAGGGCTCCGAGTCCGGCCACCCCTTCGGGTTCGACGGGCAGGGCTGCGACGTCTACGCCCGCACCGTGTACGGCGCCCGCGCCTCCATCACGGTCGGCGTCTGCGCGACCGTCGGCGCCGCCCTGGTCGGCACCACGCTCGGCGGCCTGGCCGGCTTCCTCGGCGGCTGGTCCGACTCGGTCATCTCCCGGGTCGCCGACATCTTCTTCGGCATCCCGATCCTGCTCGGCGGCCTGGTCTTCCTCTCGGTCATCCCGAGCCGGTCGATCTGGATCGTGGTCGCCTTCATCGTGGTCCTCGGCTGGCCGCAGATCGCCCGCATCGGCCGAGGCGCCGTGATCACCGCGAAACAGCAGGACTACGTCACCGCGGCCCGGGCCCTCGGCGCGAGCAACTCCAGGCTGATGCTCCGGCACATCCTGCCCAACGCGGTGGCCCCGATCATCGTCGTGGCCACCATCGCGCTCGGCACCTACATCGCCCTGGAGGCCACCCTGAGCTTCCTCGGCGTCGGCCTCAAGCCGCCGACCGTCTCCTGGGGCATCGACATCTCCTCGGCCTCGGCGACCTTCCGCAACGCCCCGCACATGCTGCTCTACCCGGCCGGTGCCCTGAGCATCACCGTCCTGGCGTTCATCATGCTCGGCGACGCCGTCCGCGACGCACTCGACCCGAAGCTGCGCTGAGAGGGGCCCCCACCAACCATGAACAGCGGCAACAGCGACGACGACGCCGGAGCCATCCGGATCGATCCCCAGGCGTCCGGTGCCGGCAGCCCGGCCGGCGACGTCCTGCTCGACGTGCGCGGGCTGCAGGTCGAGTTCCGCACCCGCGACGGCGTCGCCAAGGCCGTCAACGGCGTGAACTACTCCGTCGCCGCCGGCGAGACGCTCGCCGTCCTGGGCGAGTCGGGCTCCGGCAAGTCGGTGACCGCCCAGGCCATCATGGGCATCCTGGACAGCCCGCCCGGCTACGTCACCGGCGGCGAGATCGTCTTCAAGGGCCGCGACCTGCTCAAGCTCGGCAAGGAGGAGCGCCGGAAGATCCGCGGCGAACAGATGGCCATGATCTTCCAGGACGCGCTGTCCGCACTGAACCCCGTCCACTCGGTCGGCACGCAGCTCGGCGAGATGTACCGGGTGCACCGCGGGGCCTCCCGCAAGGACGCCAAGGCCAAGGCGATCGAGCTGATGGAGCGCGTCCGGATCCCGGCCGCCAAGGAACGCGTCAACGACTACCCGCACCAGTTCTCCGGCGGCATGCGCCAGCGCATCATGATCGCCATGGCGCTGGCCCTGGAACCGGACCTGATCATCGCGGACGAGCCGACCACCGCGCTGGACGTGACCGTGCAGGCGCAGGTCATGGACCTGCTGGCGGAGCTCCAGGCCGAGTACAACATGGGTCTGATCCTGATCACCCACGACCTCGGCGTGGTCGCCGACGTGGCCGACAAGATCGCCGTGATGTACGCCGGCCGGATCGTCGAGACCGCCCCCGTCCACGACCTCTACAAGAACCCGGCCCACCCCTACAGCCGCGGCCTGCTCGACTCCATCCCGCGCCTGGACCAGAAGGGCCAGGAGCTCTACGCCATCAAGGGCCTGCCGCCCAACCTGCTGCGGATCCCCAAGGGCTGCGCCTTCAACCCGCGCTGCCCGCGGGCCCAGGACATCTGCCGACGGGAGGAGCCCGAGCTCTTCGAGGTCACCGCCGACACCGGTGCGCCCCTGCCGGGGCGGGGCAGCGCGTGCTTCTTCTGGAAGGAGACCCTCCATGACGTCTGACGGGGCGGGAACGGTGGAGGCCGTGCCCGAGGACGCCGCCTTCGCCCGGGAGGTGCCCCGCGGCGAGCCGATCCTGCAGGTGCGGGACCTGGTCAAGCACTTCCCGCTGACCCAGGGCATCATCGTCAAGAAGCAGATCGGCGCGGTGAAGGCCGTCGACGGGGTCTCCTTCGACCTGATGCAGGGCGAGACCCTCGGCATCGTCGGCGAGTCCGGCTGCGGCAAGTCGACGCTCGCCAAGGTGCTGATGAACCTGGAGCCCGCCACCAGCGGCTCCGTCCGGTTCAAGGGCGAGGAGATCTCCCACCTCAAGGGCACGGCCCTCCACCACGTCCGGCGCAACATCCAGATGGTGTTCCAGGACCCGTACACCTCGCTGAACCCGCGGATGACGGTCGGCGACATCATCGGGGAGCCCTTCGAGATCCACCCGGAGGTGGCGCCCAAGGGCGACCGGCGCAAGGCGGTGCAGGACCTGCTGGACGTGGTCGGTCTGAATCCGGAGTACATCAACCGGTACCCGCACCAGTTCTCCGGCGGCCAGCGCCAGCGCATCGGCATCGCCCGCGGCCTCGCGCTCAAGCCCGAGGTGATCATCTGCGACGAGCCGGTTTCCGCCCTCGACGTCTCCGTCCAGGCGCAGGTGATCAACCTGCTGGAGAAGCTGCAGAACGAGTTCAGCCTGTCGTACATGTTCATCGCCCACGACCTCTCGATCGTGCGGCACATCTCCGACCGGGTCGGCGTGATGTACCTCGGCAAGAT